>NZ_JBJEFJ010000050.1:7599-17009 GCF_051873915.1 Pradoshia sp. | reverse complement strand
GCAATACGACGGATTGGATCCGGCATTGTCGCAGAGAATAACAAGGTTTGGTGATCATCAGGCACAGAAGACAAGATGGATTCGATATCCTCGATGAAGCCCATGTTCAACATTTCATCCGCTTCATCAAGAACGACTGTATGAACATTGTTCAAACGAATCGTTTTTCTGTTGATATGGTCAAGAAGGCGTCCAGGTGTACCAACGATGATATGCGGGCGTTTTTTCAACGCACGGATTTGGCGAGAAATATCTTGTCCGCCATATACTGCAAGGACGCGGGAGCGATTGCCTGCTCCAATTTTGTAAAGCTCTTCTGAAACCTGGATTGCCAGCTCACGTGTTGGAGCAATAATCAAACCTTGGATTTCGTCTTTCTTTACATCAATTTTTTCAATCATCGGAATTCCGAAAGCAGCTGTTTTACCAGTTCCTGTTTGAGCCTGTCCAATTAGATCTCCGCCCTCTAATGCGAGAGGAATCGTCTCAGATTGGATTGGAGTTGCTTCTTCAAACCCCATTTTTTCTACTGCTCGTAATGTGTTGCGGCTAATTCCTAATTCACTAAATAATGCCATTAATTTTTCTACCCCTTTTTCAAATAGGTGTTTTTAACAATTGCTTCAATATATTTTTCATTCCTGTCTAACAGGATTAGGTGTCAGTTCAATATTCCTGTCGCACAGGGTTCGATCTCATAAAAAAAAGCGGCCGAAAATACCCCCGGCAGCATGAGTTCATAAGTCCAATTCATTTGGAAAATGTTCATGAAACGCATGTAATTACTTTATGGTATCAAATACATAGCCGGATTGCAAATATTGTGGACTGCTAAAATATACATGAGCCTTTTTATGTGTGCAAGAACTCATACACTTTTCCAAAGAGCCATTGATTATTCTCACAATGACAAATCAAATGATGACATTCATCAAGCCACACTGCTGTTTTTTCCTTCGATGCTACGGTGTCATATACATATTGGGTACTCTTATACGGTACAATGCCGTCCTGGAGGCCGTGAGCAATAAAGATGGGCACCGAAATATCCTGCAGACGCGGCCGGTATTGTCTGACCAGCCTTCTAAACTGCATAGCTGCAGAAAGCGGTGTATGCTTAATCTTCGCATGATAGCGGAGATATAGAGCATTATCTTTAAGCTGTCCGCGAAGCATTTCACGCCACAGTTCCCCAATCTCGATGGAGAGCTGTTTCGGCGAATAGTAGAAAACGGCTGGTGAAAGCAAAACCAATTTATCAATCGATTGATGAGCCGCTAATGTGGATGCAATCATGCCTCCCATCGAAAAGCCAACTACATAAATTGTATCACACTGACACTGCAGTTCATCAAGCGCCTTGCTTGCTGCATCCAGCCATTCGGTATAGGATATGCCTCTTAAACTGCCTCCCTCTTCATGTCCAGGGAGAACCGGACAGGCTGTGACCCAGTCTGTACGCTCTTTTATATATTCCATTAAAGGCTCCACTTCCAGCGGAGAACCAGTAAATCCATGAATAAAAAGGCATCCGATCATTTTATACCCCTAATTCTGTCTATTTAATATATTACCCATTTCCTTATTTTTATTATAAGGTTATGAATAAAAATAATAAAGAAGTCACCCATTTATGCTTTACCGCATGAAACAAATGACCTCTTTTTATTAACCCTTATAGAGCTCCAACAACCTCTTCAAGTCTCATGCCGCGGGATGCCTTCACAAGCACCAGCGCGTGAGGCTCTGTAAGCTCTTTTAATTTCTGAACGAGCGCCTGTTTATCATCGAAGTGGAAGACGCGTTCTGCGCCAAGGTTCCCTTTCGCCCCTTCTGCTAGATTGGCAGACAATTCCCCATATGCTAATACATAATCAATTTCTTCTGTTATGAGTTCTCCCATTTTGTAATGGTAGGCAGCTTCTTCTGGTCCTAACTCGAGCATATCACCTAGAACGAGAATCTTCTTCGTGGCATCTGTCATGGCTTTCACGAGCTCAATGGCTGCTTTCATGGAAGTTGGACTTGCGTTATAGGCATCATTAATGATTTTCTCACCCTTCGCACCGAAGGTTACCTCCATCCGCATATTCGTTAATTTCAGCTCACTGAGACCCTTTGCGATTTCATCAAAGGAAACGCCCATTTCCCTGCCGACAGCAATGGCTGCCATCGAATTTAATACATTATGTGTACCAAGCACCGGCAGAAGGAATTCATGCTGACCTTCCTTTTCAATCGTGAATTTCATGTCATCCTGCCCCGATTCAATCTTAAGCGGGTAGTAATCATTCGTGAGGCTTCTTCCAAACGAGATTTTACGGATTTCCAGGTCGGTAACTCTGTTAATGAGCAGAGGTTCGTCACCATTATAAATTAAGACGCCGTCCGGCTTGAGCCCTTCTACAATCTCCATTTTCGCGTCAGCGATTCCTTCTCTTGAGCCAAGGTCAAGCAGATGGGATTCCCCGATATTCGTGATGATGGCTGCATCAGGTTGTCCGATCTTGGATAAGAGCGAGATTTCCCCGCGGCTGCTCATCCCCATCTCCAGTATAAGCATCTCGGTATCCTCAGGAGCCGATAACACAGTCAGCGGCAGGCCAATATGATTATTGAAATTCCCGCTTGTCTTGTGGACTCGATATTTCGTTCCCAATATGGACGCCGTCATGTCCTTTGTCGTCGTTTTCCCGTTTGAGCCTGTGATGCCAATTACCTTCGTATCGAGCTCATTCAAATAGGCCTTTGCTAATTGCTGCAAGGCCTTTAGACTGTCATCAACAAAGACGAGGGCTGCCCCTTCTGGCGGATTCGGCTGATTATGTTCCCAAAAGCTCGCTGAAGCTCCTTGCTCGAATGCCTGCTGGACATGGTCATGACCATTGCTTTTCTCTCCTTGGAGCGGCACGAAAAGATTGGCATTCGTGATTTTTCTCGTATCTGTTGTGACGCCCGCTACCACGACCTCTTTCATTGAATCGTGAATTTGTCCGTCTACCATGGCTGCAATTTCAGCTAGTGTACGTTTAATCATGTTAATCCTCCATTACTTTTTCGTCCCTGAAATTCAGGTAAGTACATACCATTCAGCATGTACTTACCCTTATCAATACATCTATAGGCTTAGATGGTGTATTTAATTTTTTGTTTTTCCGCATGGCGTTCAAGAGCTAATTGGATAAGCTTTTCAATCAGCTGCGGGTATTCTACGCCCGTATGCTTCCATAGCAGTGGGAACATACTGAACGGCGTGAATCCAGGCATGGTATTCACTTCGTTAATATACGCTTTACCCTCCGCAGTCAAGAAGAAGTCCGCTCGCACTAGTCCAGAACAATCTAATGCTTTGTAGGCTTTAATAGCCATTTCCTTTAGATTCGCATATTCTTCCTCAGTGATCTCAGCCGGGATGACTAAAGCCGTATCACCATCTTCATATTTCGCTTTATAATCATAGAAATCTTTTTTCGGGATAATCTCACCTGCGACAGACACTTCCGGATAATCATTGCCAATCACGCCAAGCTCAACCTCACGCGCCTTGACACCTTCTTCAATGATGACTTTGCGGTCGAATTGGAACGCCTCCGCAAAGGCTGCCAGAAGCTCCTCACGATTGTCTGCCTTGCTGATTCCAACACTTGAGCCGAGATTAGCTGGTTTCACAAAGCAAGGATAGCCGATCTCTTTTTCGACTTCGTCACAAACTGTTTCTTCATTGCCTGTATATTCTGAACGAAGATAGGATGAATATCCCACTTGTGTAAGTCCTGCCTGTGCAAAGATATTCTTCATAACAACCTTATCCATCCCTGCAGAGGAAGCAAGCACACCATTTCCAACATAAGGGATATTCAACAGTTCTAATAATCCTTGAACCGTTCCATCTTCCCCGTTTGGTCCATGCAGAAGCGGGAAGACAACGTCAAAGCCTTCACCAGATTCTTGTGGGACAATGCTGTTAAATCCAGTTGCTTCAATGGCTCCCTCATTCGTGCCAAATTCCAATTGTTTCACGGATTCGACCGGCCCTTCAAGCTGAGGTCCCTTGATCCATTGACCCTCTTCATTTATGTAAATCGGATGTATATCAAATTTAGAAGCATCCAATGCTTTAATCACAGCAAGCGCTGTTTGCATTGACACTTTATGTTCAGCAGATTTTCCGCCATATAATAACCCAAGTCTAATTTTCATTTAAACGTACCTCCGTTAATTAATCCATAGTCTATTGTATCATTCCCCTTCAGAACATGAAATGAATCCTGCGAGCTGAATAGTCCATTCTGGGCAAATCACACATTCATCTTATTATATGCATTTTTTCATCCTGGTTGTGAATATTTTAAAAGAGAAAACCTCCCTTTTTATAGGGAGGTTAATTAATTTAACGAACAAGCGTCCATTCTTTTTGTTTCTTCTGGAAAACAAGCTTCGCTGTCTGCCTTGTACGATATACATTTTTCAGCTCATGCTCAAGGTCATCCTCATGGGAGAAGTCCCCGACAGACCATACTGGTATTTCAGCTGTCTGCCTCGTATTAATAGATTTCTCGAAGCTGATAATGGCACCTTCATTAAAGATTGGGGACAATTGCTTGATCATTTCTTGCGGCACATCAGGCAGACTGACCTTTTTCTTTGTGCCAAAAAAGCTTCGCTCCGCCTTGCTCCATTCGGCCAGCTCAGGAATCATTCTGGATAGAATCTCATAGAAATCCTGCCAGCTGCGATAGTAAATCTTATTATAGAGGCCATCCTCCTGCGTTAAATAGACAAAGCGATTATTCATTTTCTGATAAAAAGGGGAACGTAAATGATTAAAGGTATGCCGCACATATAAAATCTCGGCAATCTCCCACGGAGCAAGCTCCTCCAGCCCGTCAATATCCTCAAAGTCCATCCAGACCAGCTGTTCGATTTCCTTGCCGTTCTCCTTGCAAAACCGCTTATAGGATGGAAAGGTTACATAATTAAAGTGTGTATGCATGTCAAATTCAACATCCATGAAAGGATGGTCAAGCAGCAATAAATTCTCAGGCAACTCCTTCATTGCCTGCATGAAGGAGCAGAAATCAATCCCAAACGAAGCAACGAAATGTTCTGCCTCTTGTTTATGAAGATAGATGAAATCTCTCTTAACACTTCTCATTATTACAAACCCCTCCGACATATACCCATTCAGAAATACCTGTCTGAGCACGCAACTGCCAATCTATTTAAACGCATCGAAATACTTATTCTAGACAAATAATAAGTCCGTTCTTTCTTCCCTTATATTTTAGACGAATTAAACGTAAAAAAGATTCATAAATCGGGAAAAAAATCATATTGTAAAATGGCTGTAACATTGGTAAAACACATGGATAGATTTTGCCCTGTTTTTAAGGCATTTAACCATAATAAACCTATCGTATCAGGATGAAATCCCCAAGTCGAGAAGGGAGCATCTATCGGCTTAATTATCGGCAGGAAGACCGAAATCTACATTCTTGCCTTCTTTTTCAAGATAATATGTACAAAAATGGGCGGTGGGCAACAATCAGTTTGTTCCCCACCGCTCATTCGCTCTTTAGAGTTTTAATCTTTGCAGACGCAAAGCATTCAATACAACACTGACCGAGCTAAACGCCATCGCTGCTCCTGCGAGCCATGGGGCAAGCAGTCCGCAGAAAGCCACCGGAATGCCTAATGCATTATAGCCAAATGCCCAAAAAAGATTCTGTTTGATGTTCCTCATGGTCTGCCTGCTTACATATAAAGCATCGGCAACACCTTGCACATCACCCTTCATCAGCGTAATATCAGCTGCCTCCATCGCCACATCAGTGCCTGTGCCAATTGCAATGCCGACATCAGCCAATGCAAGCGCTGGGGCATCATTAATCCCGTCACCGACCATGGCAACCTTTCTGCCTTGCGTTTGAAGATTGCGAACCTCATTAGCTTTTCCTTCAGGGAGCACTTCCCCGATGACATGCGTGATTCCTGCCTGCTTAGCAATCGCCTCCGCCGTACGCTGATTATCTCCGCTGATCATCCATACTTCAATACCCTGGGTTTGCAGTTCTTTGACAGCACGAGCGGATTCTTCTTTGATTGTATCAGCAACAGCCACGACTGCGGCAATCTCTTCATCAACGGCCACAATCATAGCCGTTTTGCCCATACTCTCTAATTCAGCCATCAATGGTTCAACGTCCATAATGGGCAAGCCTGCCTGCTCGACCAAGCGCCTTGTACCGACACGAATCTGCCGGCCATCAAGCTCAGCGACAACGCCATATCCCGGAACAGCCTCAAAGGACGAGACTGCCTTTAATTGCAGCTGGCGTTCTCTTGCCGCCTCCACAATTGCTTCAGCCAGAGGATGCTCAGAGGGCTTTTCAACAGCCGCCGCAATCTGCAGCACTTCCTCCTCACTCCATTGACCCAGCAGCTTGATATCCGTTAAGGCAGGCTTTCCATAGGTAAGCGTCCCCGTTTTATCAAAAATAACCGTATCAATCTGATGGAATGTTTCTAAATACTCTCCACCTTTAAATAGAATGCCATGTTCAGCCGCCCTGCCGGAACCTGCCATAATGGAGGTCGGCGTAGCAAGCCCTAATGCACACGGGCAGGCAATAACGAGGACAGCAATCGTATTCTCCAATGCCTCACTGAAATTGCCTGGTGAAACGATGAAATACCAAGCAATAAAGGTAAGGATGGCAATTCCGACGACGATTGGCACGAAAATCCCGGAAATTTTATCAGCCAATCGCTGGATAGGTGCTTTAGAGCCCTGGGCCTGCTCGACCACTTTAATAATTTGCGCGAGCGCTGTATCCCTGCCAACCTTAACCGCCTTAATCTTGAGGAAGCTGTTCTTATTGAGTGTTGCACCATACACCCTATCTCCAGCTTGTTTATCAATCGGTACACTTTCTCCTGTAAGCATGGATTCATCCACACTGGAGGATCCTTCTATGACCTCTCCATCGACCGGAATTTTCTCTCCTGGCCGCACATAAATAAGATCATCCACACGGACCTCCTCAAGCGGAACGGTCACTTCCTCATTGTCACGAATAATAACAGCAGTTTTCGGCTGGAGGCCCATCAGCTTCTTAATAGCCTCTGAGGAACGCCCCTTCGCTTTTGCTTCAAACAATTTGCCCAGCAAAATCAACGTGATTAAGATGGCACTCGTTTCAAAATAGAGAGCTGGATGATGGCCAGCATGACCTGCACTTCTAATGGCTTCATATAAGCTGTAGAAATAGGCAGCAGATGTTCCGAGTGCGACCAAAACATCCATATTGGCACTTCCATTGCGAAGCGCCTTATAGGCCCCCTCATAGAATTGCCAGCCGATAATAAACTGAACTGGTGTCGCAAGGGCTAATTGCACCCATGGGTTCATCAAGAACTCCGGCACATACATCCATGACGTAAAGCTAAAGTGTCCGAACATCGTCCATAGCAATGGAAAAGCCAGGATAGCCGAAATAATGAACTTCCACTGCTGTTTCTTAATGGCCTTCTCGCGCGGGTTATCCTCTTTTGCTTCTGCATCCTCTTTCAACGCTGCATGATAGCCAAGCTTCTCGACTCTCTCAATCAGGTCCCTCTCAGACACCTGGCTTTCATCATATTCAACCGTACCTTCTTCTAAGGCAAGATTCACATTTGCCCCAATGACACCGTCCATTTTTGATAAGCCTTTTTCAATTCTCGTTGCACAGGCAGCACAACTCATTCCTGAGATGACGAGATTCGTCTGCTTCGTTGCCACACCATATCCGATTTTCTCCACCTTATCCTTGATGTCCTGTACAGTTATCTTTTTAGGATCGTACACTACTGTGGATGTCTCGGTAGCGAGATTAACGTTGGCCTCTTCGATTCCGTCCATCTTGCCAAGAACCTTCTCTATTCGTGCTGAACAAGCCGCACAGCTCATTCCAGTCACTTGAAAATGAACTTCCTTCATTCCTTTCACCTCTCTAAGGAAGAAACCAATGGCCTATAAGGGGGGTTATTCTACCTCATATCCTTGGTCATCAATGGTTTCCTTAATAGCATCAAGCGTAACCGCGCTTTCATCGTAAGAAACCTCAACCTTGCCCCCGTTTAAATCAACAGCGACCGTTTTCACTCCTGCAAGACCTCCTACACTCTCCTCCACTGCCTTTACACAATGTCCGCAAGACATACCGCTTACTTTCAATACATCTGTTTTCATCTTTATTCCTCCTATTTTTTCATTAATTTTTGTATGGTAATCAAGACTTCATCCAGAACCTCTGTGTCCCCATCCTGTATTCTCTCGAGCACACAGCTCTTCATATGGCCCTCAAGCAGGAGCTTGCCAACTGAATTCAGTGCTGACTGTGTTGCTGCAATTTGGGTAATGACATCATCGCAATAAACGTCCTTCTCGATCATGCCCTTGATTCCGCGTATCTGTCCCTCAATACGATTAAGACGATGGACCAGATTACGCTTTGTTTCCTCTGAGTGGTGGCTTGTTCTTGCCGTTGTATGCTCACAGCAATCTAATACTTTCTCATCGCCGTCGGTCATCTAAAGCCCCCCTTTCATAATGTTCTCTTCTACGTTAACATACCCCCTGGTGGTATGCAATAGATTCAAACTAGGGAAATGCCAATATTTCAATCTTTTTCATCCATCATTATTGTGGGATATAATAAACAGTATCTACAATAAAAAAGGAGACATGTGCTTTGCTTACAATATATCTAACAAGACATGGACTAACCGAATGGAACGTAAACCGCCGCATGCAAGGCTGGGGCAATGGAGAATTAACGGAGAAGGGCATCAGGGATGCGAAAGCACTTGGCAATCGCTTAGCTGACACCACTATTGATAAAGTGTATAGCAGCTCCTCAAAACGAGCATATGAGACAGCCCAATATATTATTGGCGACCGTGAAATCAGTCTCATTCAAATGGATGATTTGCGCGAAATGAACTTCGGAGATTGGGACGGCCGTATCCGTGAAGAGGTGGAGGCTGAATACCCAGAGGATTTCAAGACATTCTGGGAAAAACCGCATCTTTATGACCGCAATTCCGGCGAAACCTTTGAACATGTTAGAAAAAGAGCTGTTCAAGCATTTGAACGCATTATTGAGGAGAACAAAGAAGGAACCATCCTTATCGTTACCCATTCCATCTTCCTTCGTGTTCTGATGACGTATATCAAGGACATCCCGCTCTCTGATGTCTTTAAAGCCACACCTCCCGGCAATACAAGCCTAGCTAAAGTAGAGGTAGAAAACGGCCAATTGAACTTAATTTTTGAAAACGATATGCAGCATGTTGAATAATGACTACGAAAACGAGCTGAGACAAAACCTAATTAATTATTCTTCCTGTTAAATAGCAGTTGGAAA
>NZ_JBJEFJ010000050.1:0-7499 GCF_051873915.1 Pradoshia sp. | reverse complement strand
ACAATCAACTAATGCATGGAAAACAACAAATAAAGACCCGAAGGATTAGACGATAGATAGATACCTTTATCGTCTAATCCTTCGGGTTTATCATTGGCTGAAATACTTATATCCCAGCCGCATTTTTTATCTTGTAGAATGCTTCATCCATTTCTCCGCGAAATCGACTGCTTCTCTCATCGAGAATAAGCGGGAATGAGCACTGCCAATCTTGCCGCGCTTAATCTTATGTTCCCTCTCAAACTCCACGCCAATCTCGTCAAAGTCGGTATCATCATAATCCAGGTCGTGAAATTCCACCCACTTCCTGACACCGTCTATTATGATTGGCGCTCCTTTCATAATTTCCGCTCGATTTCCGGCCCTGTACTCTGCCAGATGAAAGCATGTATTCGTTTCATAGGTTGTCCCAATAAACAGGACATAGGCATCTAAATCATACATTTTCCTTAGCGGTGACTGCTCCCCAAGCCCATATTCAAGACTGTGGGTGGACAGGATTTCTTCCTTCCTAGCCCCCCAGCCGGCAAAGGATACCTGCGGATGACTGCTTCTTTTGACACCCTTGAAGGTTCTGAACAGCTCTGGAACCTTGCCCATCCCGCGGGTCGGTGTGACATCGGGATCATAGGCAGGCATCGTACTGCGAACCGTCTCCCACCATTCCCACGGAATAGGTGGCAGCAGCCACTCAGCCGGGTCTGATAAATCAGCTGATTGAGTCGGCATGATAATTGTGCCCTCTTCTGTCACAGCATCCATTATCGCCTGGATAAGTGCGACGGCTCCCCCATTAACCCACCCAATGGAGGATAGTGAGCTATGAACCAGCAAGGTCATGCCCGCATCTACCCCAAGCTCACGCAAATCTTTTCGCAGTTGGTCCCTCGTCCTTGGGAAAGGCGTTTGATCGATCAAACTATTCATGGCCCCACTCTCATTTCATCGTTTTTCTCTATTATACTACTTGATGGAAGACATGAGCTTCATCTAGGCGCCGACAATCATTTCAATATGTTTATGGAGAACAGTCAATTCAGCTGGTGTCTCAGAATATATTTCCCCATCTGTGTCTGCCGCTAGAACCGGTGTCGTCTTCACAGAAAGCGATGATGTTTGGAAATGCTGCAAATTCCCTTGTGCTTCCTTCTCGTTTGGCGGCAGCTCTTCCAGATTGAATACTTCTATGAAGGCACCAAAGGAGGAATCCTTAACAATCAGCACATCAAATAGACCGTCATCCACCTTCATATTCGGAAAAGGAATTGAATTTGTGCCTATATACCGACCGTTCATGACAAGAATCATTACGGCCTCTCCCTCCAATTCATGATCATCCCCTCGAAGAGTGTATCGAAATGGCTCTGTCATTTGCACTGTCTTCAAGGCACTGAGGAAATAACTCAGTTTTCCGATTACCTTCTTTTGAGTATCATCTATATTCGTTGAGGTAGCTGCTACAAGACCGACTCCCCAAAAGTTCAAGAAATAGTGGTTATTAACCTTCCCAACATCTAAAAGCTGTGTCTTGCCCTCCATAAGGCTCTTAGCGGCCTTTGCAAGATTTTGCGGCATGCTAAGCATCCGGCTGAAATCATTGCATGTACCCCCAGGTAGTATCCCTAAAACCGGTCTCTTGTCCAATTCTGCTACACCATTGATGGCCTCATGAACGGTGCCATCCCCGCCAAGTATAATAATCAGGTCAGCTTTCTCTCCCCATTCCCTGCATAGTTCTGTTGTCTCTCCCTCACGCTCTGTCTGTATGACCTCTAATTGTTTAACATGCACACTTATAACTGGCAAGACAGCTGCCAGTGCTTTCTCTGTATCTGCCTGTCCAGCCGTTTGATTGTAAATGAACAGTGCACGGTTATACATATCCATCATCTTCCCCTCATTTTTTCCGTATTCTATCCCCCTTTATTTTCCCATTTTTGCATGGGAACAAAACCATTGTTCTGGCAGGCCTGTATCATTTTGACTATAATTGTAAAATAAACTGATTTTTCTGAACAGAGGGGGTGGAAATAGATGAAAACCGCAGATTTATGTGATGACTACGCTGATCAACTTAAACTATGCCGAATGGACTTATCCTCATATGGAGGAAAGAGAGAGTTCCATGGCTATATCCAAACCGTAGATGTATTTGAGGATAATTCTTTAGTGAAGGAAAGCCTGCAAACGATTGAGCCTGGAACTGTTCTTGTCGTTGATGGGGCCGGCTCAAGAAATTGCGCCCTGCTTGGTGACCTTTTAGCAGGCATCGCCCGGGACCGCCAAATAAATGGAATCATCATTAACGGCTGTGTCCGTGACTCCGCTGAATTAGCGACCATTCCGGTCGGTATCAAAGCAATCGGGACATGCCCCTTCAAAAGCAAGAAACGCGGCGAGGGAACGAAAGATATCCCTCTCTCCTTTGGGGAAGTAGATTGGATTCCTGGCCAGTACGTTTATGCAGATGATGATGGTATTCTGCTCGCAGAAAAGCCTGTGCACACATGAGTCATCTATATACAGCCAAAAAGGTATTCGGTTAAACCGGATGCCTTTTTTCTGCTGATTCCATGGAGGTGACGAAACTTTACTGCCGCTTCTCCAACGAGATATTAAATGCTTACATTGCATGTCAAAAGTCATTTTTTGGTTAAATTAACGAACGTATGTTCTTATTTGTTCGATTGTTTGCTATAATGGACAAACAAGACCACATCCACGATGAAGACAATCTCCCACAGAATGGGGGTGATACATTTTGACAGTCTTTGAAACCTTGATGGTCACTTTTGGCTTTGCTACTCTGCTGCTCAGCATTATCACGATAAAAAAATAGGCCCCCTGTGTAAATAGAGGCCTATTTCCCTGTCCTCTGACAGGATGTGGATTCTTCAATAGCCGTGAATGCCCACCATTCACGGCTATTTCTTATTATCAGGGTATCATAAAATGGAAGCCCTTGTCATGAGAGATTCTATCAATAGGTGATTTTATCCATCTTTCTATATTGTGTTTAAGTTTGGCACGAATGGTAAAATGATTATAGAGGTTTTATCAGAAAGGCGGTGAATCTTCATCCTCCTAATACAGGGATGAAGAGGACTAATGTACACAGCTAAATTAATCGCACTATTCATCCTGCTTGCGAGCACTATGTTCTTCGTAGCATCCGAATTTGCCATTGTCAAAGTGCGCGCGACGAGAATCAATCAACTAATCGAGGAAGGCAACAAAAAAGCGATTAATGCTAAACGAGTCATCACTCATTTAGATGAATATTTATCCGCTACACAACTCGGCATTACCATCACCTCTCTCGGTATCGGGTGGTTAGGTGAGCCGACTGTAAAAGCGCTTATTGATCCATTATTCGTTAAACTGCATATTCCGGAATCCGCAGCATCCTTGATTTCATTCGTGATTGCCTTCTCGCTAATCACATTCCTGCATGTGGTTGTTGGGGAGCTAGCGCCTAAATCTGTGGCCATCCAAAAGGCAGAAGCTATTACCGTAAACTTCTCTGGACCATTGATCATGTTCTACCGGATTACCTTCCCAATCATATGGGCACTGAACCACTCTGCACGTTTCATTACTGGGCTGATTGGCATCAAGCCTTCATCTGAGGGAGATATTGCTCACTCCGAGGAAGAACTGCGCATGATCTTAAGCGACAGCTACCAAAAAGGCGAAATCAATCAATCTGAATATAAATATGTAAACAATATCTTTGAATTTGATGAGCGTCTCGCAAGGGAGATCATGGTACCGCGTACTGAAATCCATGTCTTCCAGAAGGATGATAAGCTTGAGGATATTCTTGAGGAGCTCTATGACCTGCAATACACCCGTTTTCCAGTTGCAGATGGAGACAAAGACTCCATCATCGGCTTAATTAACACGAAGGAGCTTATGACGGCCTGCCTTCGTTCCGGCATGAAGATGGATATGCCCATCGAGCCCTTTATCAAGCCAATCATTACAGTCATTGAATCGGTGCCTATTCATGACCTGCTCGTAAGGATGCAAAAAGAACAAACCCATATGGCGGTCTTGCTCGATGAATACGGCGGAACCTCCGGACTTGTCACAGTAGAAGATATCCTTGAGGAAATCGTCGGTGAGATTCGTGATGAATTTGATGATGACGAGCTTCCGGAAATACGGAAACTAGGCGATAACCATTATATTGTTGATTCTAAATTGCTATTATCTGAGGTGAATGACCTGCTCGGCATTCATATCGACAACCCTGATATAGACACTATCGGGGGCTGGTACTTAACCCGTAAGATGGACGTGATTATCGGTGATTCTATTGAGGAAGAAGGCTATATCTTCACCATCACAGAAGCCGAAGAATATCATATCCTTTATATCGAGATTAAGAAAGCTGGATAAAAAAGAAGGCGGCATCGATTTGCCGCCTTCTTCAGCTTTATTCTGTTTCGCCTTCCCATGCAAGCATGCCGCCATTTATGTTCGTAACATCATATCCATATGACTCTAAAAACTGTACAGCACGGGCACTTCGTCCGCCTGCATGGCACACAACGAAATACTCTTTATTCTTATCCAATTCATTCATTCGAAACTCAACAAGCCCCAATGGAATATGCAAGGCCTCTGGAATCTTGCCTCCTGCCACCTCATCCGCTTCACGCACGTCAATGATATTCAGCTGCTCTCCTGCTTCAAGACGAGACTGCACTTCTTGTGGATCAATTGTTTTCACGTTCTTCATTCCTCCCGAAATCTCTTTACCCCTCTAGGTATAACAAATAAGCTTAAAAAAAGCCAATCATTGAACTATCGGCTCTTCACCAATAAACTGACGGCTTCATTCACTAAGGCTTCCTGCTCTTTTCCCTCAGCTGTCTTCACGCATTCCACAAGATTCTCACTCACAATCACCCCGATTGTTCGATCCACAGCTGAACGAACAGCCGACAATTGAGTCACGACATTCTTACAATCCTTGCCCTCTTCCATCATTTTTAAAATACCGCGAAGCTGGCCTTCCATCCGCTTCACACGGTTCTTAACCTGGTCATTATATTCCATCCGTTTCACTCCTTTAGAAGATTATACCCGAAAAACGATTCCTTATCTAATTGAATGTCATTGTACGCATTCATTCCCATTTTCTCAAGCGATAAACTCCATCCTTTTACCTGTTTATAGGATAAAAATGAAATAAATGGTTATTGAGTGTCTGTATTAGGGTAAAAGAGGATATGCCATTTTGTCGAAAGGAGATTCTATCATATGAAAATGAGATCCATGTCACTTGCCATCCTCATCATCTGCGCCGGTATCCTATCAGCCTGTGCTGAAAAGGACAAAATGGAAAGCGGCGCTGAACTAATTGAAGAAGGCAAATTCATTTATACGGCTTCTGGCGAATTCCGGCCATTCAGCTATATGAATGACGATATGACCATGACAGGCTTTGACATTGAAGTCGGAGCAGCCATTGCCAAAGAGCTTGGCCTCGAGCCTGTCCAGAAACAAATGAAATTTAAGGGAATCGTAGAAGGAGTCAAAACCGGCCGCGCCGATGTTGCAGTAGCCAGCCACACCATCAATGACGCACGAGCCAAGCATGTCTTATTCTCCACCCCCTACTACTACTCAGGTCCCCAAATATTCACCCGGCCTGACAGCAAAATTAAAACGGTTGAAGACTTAAAAGAAAAAGAAGTAGCTGTTGCCAAAGGATCTACATATGCAGATACCGCAAGCCAATATACATCCAACATAAAAATGTATGACAGTGACATAACCGCTTTAAAGGCACTCAGTAACGGGCGCCATGATGCTGTCATCACCGACTTTGTCACAGGAGCAACCGCTGCCAAAGAAGGCTTCGAAATTATCGGCCAGCAGCTGATTGAACGAAGCGAACAGGCAGTCGTCATTCCAAAGGATAATCCCATTTTGCTCGAGGAAGTCAATAACGCCCTTGATTCACTCCGCGAAGACGGTACCTTAAAGGAAATCAGCATGAAATACTTTGGAGAAGATATTACAACAAAACCAGAATAATAGATAGAAAGGAAGTTGTTTCGATTGCCGAGTTTCTCGCATTTTTTTGACACATTAATTGATACACGCGGCGTCTTTTTCGATGCCATGATTTTAACGCTTGAATTAACAGTTGTCTCTATCCTAATCGGAATCATTATCGGTTTAGTCGTTGCCCTATTAAAGATATCTCGCATCAAAATTCTTGGCTACGTCTCTGATGCTTATATTTACCTTGTTCGCGGTACACCGCTCATCGTACAAATCTTCATCCTGTACTTTGGATTCAGCGGCATCTTCCTCATACCGGATTTCTGGGCTGCCTCACTTGCACTCGCCTTCCATAACGGTGCCTATATTGCAGAAATCTTCCGCGGAACGATTCAATCCATCGACAGAGGCCAAATGGAAGCCGGCCGCTCACTCGGAATGACCCGCGGACTCGCCATGCGTCGAATTATCTTCCCGCAGGCGCTGCGCAGAGCCCTGCCGCCGCTTGGCAACCAATTCATCATCGGCTTAAAGGACTCCTCCTTGGCAGCCTTTATCTCGTTGAACGAACTATTCAACGTTGCCACCACACTCGGGTCCAACAACTTCGACGAGATGAACTACCTGCTCATCGTCGCCGTCTACTACCTAATCCTAGTCGCCATTCTCACACTCGGCCTGCGCGCACTAGAAAAGAAAATGTCCATTAGCGACCAGTAAGGGGGAATAAAACATGGCACGAGAAATGATCAAAATTGAAAACCTAAACAAATCATTCGGGGACCTTCACGTCCTAAAAAATATAGACATGACCATCCACGAAAGCGACGTTGTCTGCCTCGTCGGCTCCAGCGGATCCGGCAAAAGCACCCTGCTTCGCTGCATCAACTATCTCGAAAAAAAGAACAGCGGCAAAATCATCATCGAAGGGGAACAAATCGAAACCACCACCCACAACATCAATGAAGTCCGCCAAAAAATCGGCATGGTCTTCCAGCACTTCAACCTCTTCCCGCACATGACCGTACTCGAAAACGTCATCGAAGCACCGGTCCAAGTGAAGAAGGTACCAAAGGCAACCGCTAAACAAGAAGCCAAGGCACTCTTGAAAAAAGTTGGGCTAGAAGACAAAGCCGACGTCTACCCAAGCAAACTATCCGGCGGCCAGAAACAGCGTGTCGCCATCGCCAGGGCACTCGCCATGAAACCTGACATCATGCTCTTCGATGAGCCCACCTCCGCCCTCGACCCAGAGCTCGTCGGAGAAGTACTGCTCACCATGAAAGAACTCGCCGAAGAAGGCATGACCATGATCATCGTCACCCACGAAATGTCCTTTGCCCGCGAAGTCGCCGACTGGATCTTCTTCATGCACGAAGGAAACATCCTCGAACGCGGCACACCCGAGCAAATCTTCGACAACCCGCAGGAGGAGCGGACACGAGAATTTTTCAGCAGCCAGTTTTGAGGAAGGAAGG
>NZ_JBJEFJ010000049.1:11715-17235 GCF_051873915.1 Pradoshia sp. | reverse complement strand
CAATCCTTTTTGCCTATTGAAACATCCGCTTACAATCATCCTCTCAATCGTCGAAGCTGCCGCATCAAAGCCTTTATTCCTGGATTTCATTTCAAGTTGAAAATGGCCGATATACCTAAATCCACAAATCTGATATGACCAAAAAATATATAAGAATAGTTTTATCGGGCTCCTTTCGGGGAATTGAGTATAAATCATAGTCTCTCTTATATAGAAAAACTTCTAAACTATTATCAGCAAGAATCCATACAAAGGGCTGAAGGATATGAGGAAAAAGGTCAAGTTTTTATTATATATCGATATAGTAATATTAGTACTTGTCCTTGGATACAAAGGGTATTTATATGCCTTTGAACCTGAGGCAAATACAGCTAATGTTACTAGCATTAAAGAGATAAGGAGAATGGAGGACACTGATTCATATACATTCGCTGTCCTCGGTAACATCAAGAATTCTATTGATATTTTTGATAAACGAATGGTCAATACCATCAACGAGGATTCGGATATTAACTTTGTTATCTCAACCGGTAATGCGGTTTTGGACGGTTCAGAGGATAAATACCGGATCTTGAATAAAAGCTTTGAGAAGATTCAAGTACCGACCATTACCGGATTCGGACAGACCGAAATGACAGACCGCGGGGCCCTCCGCTTTTACCGGCAATTCGGTCCCTTTTATTTCTCCTACCAGCTCGGTGAATCGTATTTTATTTTCCTGGATACAACCGGGCAAACATCAGAGGAGCTGCAAAAGGAATGGCTTAAGACGGAACTGGAACAAGCCTCTGGCTGCCGCCATATATTCGTGTTTCTCAACAAAGCTCCGTATGTCATTCATGATTCATCAGATGATACGGACCAATACATACAAAGCGACAGCTTCCGGCATTTCTTAACGAGTATATTTGCCGAGTATAAGGTGGATGCCGTATTTGCCTCAGGGCCTTCCATCTATGACGAACGGGAAATAGACGGGGTGGGCTATTATGTCAGCGGCGGGGCTGGCGGGCCGCTCCTCTCCAAGGAGAAGAATAGCTTCTATCATTATATGAAAATCACCGTCAGCGGCGAGGAAGTTCAATACGGCATTGTTAAGCAAGGGGGCCAGAGCTCCCCAATCCTGAACACCATGGAGAATGTTTGGATCTTCATCCATTCACTTTTCTACACAAATCGGACAAACTTCACCATCATGGTCAGTATACTCGTACTTTTAGCCATCGTCCTTTACATCCAAGCAACGAAAGAGGTGAATTATTACCGGGATTTCACGCATCCCAATCAGCAGGGACCAAGGAACAAAAAGCTCACGATTGCCATGTTTACCAATACCTATTTGCCTTTCATCGGCGGCGTACCGAATTCCATCCACCGTCTGGCGAAGGGATTGAGAGAGCAAGGCCATGAGGTGTATATTTTTGCGCCAAAATACCCTGGACTAAATCAGCAGGAGGATGACCCATATACCATTCGCTGCGAGCTCATGTGGTACCGCAAAACAAAGGTGTTCAACTTCCCGATTGTAAATATCTATTCGACCAAGATCGAGGAAGCATTCGCGGCTCATCCATTTGATATCGTTCATGTGCATCATCCGTTCTGGATGGGGAAAAAGGGCATGCAATTGGCGAGGAAATATCAAATACCAGTTGTTTTCACTTATCATACACGGTTTGATAGCTACTACCGCTTCCTGCCGTTCCTAAAACTATATTTCAAAAATGTACTTTCGCATAAAATGGTGAAGCATTTCGCGCAAAACTGCAATGCCATCGTGGCGCCGACCACGACAGCAAAAGAATATTTGTCCAATATTGGTGTAAGCCGCCATATCGCCGTCTTGCCAACAGCCATTGATTTTGATGACTATCAGCACAGCACTGTTGACAGCGTGATGAGCCTGCGACAATCCTTCGTACAGGAAGGAGAGCTATTGCTCTGCTCCGTATCGAGGCTTGCCCAGGAGAAGAACATCTTCTTCCTAATTGATGCCATTCACTATATTAAACACCATACCGATGTACCTTTCAGCTGTATCATCGTTGGAGACGGCCCTGAAAAGGAGCATCTAAAGCAGCGAATTCAAGAGGATGGCCTAGAGGAAAACGTGGTGCTCATCGGCTCAGTGGCCCCTGAGGAAGTCAATCAGTACTATCAAGCCTCTGACCTCTTCCTCTTCAGCTCAAAATCAGAAACACAGGGGATGGTCATTCTGGAGGCTATGGCCGGTCATTGTCCAGTTGTCGCAGTCGCCTCAAGCGGCATTGATGATGTCGTGGTCAATGGGGAGAATGGCTACAAAACCATCGAGAGAATAGAGGAATGGGCAAAGAAAGTGATCTATCTAATGGAGCATCCAAAAGAGCGAGAGGAAATGTCCTCACGAGCCTATCATTTTGCCAAACGATATTCCATTCCCAATATGGCGAAGGAGGCCGTCTCTGCCTATCATGAGGCACAAAAGGATTATGAGATGAGGCATACTGCTGTCGTACAAGAAGAATCATCAAGGGACGTGATTTCAAATGATTGAGTTTAAGTGTTATGGAGATAAATTATTTCACTGGCTGGCCACCAACTATATTGACCTTGTATACCGAACAAGCCAGGTCCGCTATACAGGGAAGTCCATGATTACCTGCGAAGAAGAAAGGTTTGTTCTAGGATTTTGGCATGGGGACAGCTATTGCATCATTCCTGCGCTGAAAGGAACAAATATCTTTGTGATTACAACAAGCAATAGAAGAGGCGACTATATCGCCAATCTCTGTGAATATTTCGGATATACCCCGCTCCGAGTTCCCGATGAATCTGTTGGGGGAGGCTTTCTTTTTAAAATACGCAAAAAAATCAATGGAGCTGATGGAGGTCATCTCGCTTTGGCATTTGACGGCCCGCTTGGTCCCTATCATGTGCCAAAGGATTTTTCCTATATCCTTGCCCGTGTTTCCAAACGACGCATCGTCCCCGTCTCCATTGAGGTAAAGAGAAAAATCCGACTGACAAGGCGCTGGGATAAGTACATGGTTCCACTCCCATTCAATCAAATCAGCGTGCACTTTCACGAGCCGATTCCTGTATTGAGCAAGGAGCTTGATCCCATTAAGCAAAGGACAGTTGAAGTCATGGAGAGCCGTTCATAAAATTTCTTCATAAGAGGGCAGAACAATGGATAAGAATAAATGGGTTATGTACCTAGTTAATTCCGTCACTTTCATAGGATTCCTGGCTATTGGCATCTTTATCGCTGTTTTATATCATCGGGGAATTTTTTCTTCTACGGTGAGCTTTCAGCACTACATTGATGGCTATGGTCCGTTTGCTCCGCTAGTTTTCATGCTCATTCAAATTGTTCAAGTTGTCTTTCCATTTTTGCCGGGCGGAATCAGCACGGTTGCCGGAGTCGTTATCTTCGGAGCTTGGAGGGGATTTCTGTACAATTATTTCAGTATCTGCCTTGGCTCCATTCTCGTCTTCATCCTTTCAAGGAAGTACGGCAGTGATTTTGTGAAAAATATCATTAAAGAGAAGAACTATAATAAGTACAGTCAATGGATCAATAAAGGCAGGCGTTTCGAGCGTTTCTTCGCAAGCGCCATCTTCTTTCCCGGCTTCCCGGATGATGTGCTCTGTTATATGGCTGGTTTGACGAAGATGAGGCTAGGGAGGTTCATCGCAATCATCCTTCTCGGGAAACCTCTTTCCATTGCGGTCTATAGCATGGGAATTGCTGCTATTATACAATTTCTACAAAGATTATTTTAAAAAAGGATGCAGCCATCATCTTGGCTGCATCCTTTTTATCATTATTGTACACCTTCCATTGGAAGGAGCTTTCGACTCTCCACGGCCAGAATTCCCAGCTCATGGTGATCACCCTCATACAGAGCATTTTGTACAAGTCGTATTTGGTCATTAATATCATAAATCTCAAGCTTGCAATGTGCACGATTCGATTGCAGGGCTTCATAAAGCTCTGTCCTCGAATAAACCATCCGTCCATTCACCTTCGTCAGAAGCTCCCCCGGACGAAGCCCCATCCGCTCAGCCGGTGATTCAGGCAATATTCCAAGAATCATCAGCCCATTTTTGGAAGAGGTAAAGAAGGAGGAACGATTCTCCTCCCTGCTCTTATAAACAGAGAAGATAATCGTATGTCCAATGATTGCAGCCGCCACCGCAGCGAGACTTACATAAGGAATCCAATAGCCAGCCGCACTTATGGCCAGAACAATCAGCCCAAGAACTGTCATGCTTCTTCCTAATGGCTGCACAATATTGGCGAGCAGCGTACTCTTTGCTTTAAAGGAAAAACCGATAAAGAACGGAACAACAAGCGGCGCCCACTCAGTCTCACCAAAGGAGAATACAGGCCAGAAATCACCTGGTACATCAAGTAAACCGTTCGGGATAAAAAGAAGCACTGGCACAAGCCAAATCCGTTTGGACTTCTGTGCCCCAACAAGCATCCCCCTTTTTCCCTTCTCATACAGAGGCGACGCATGCAGAGCCCCTCTCTTGCGAATCAGCCAGCCTTCTGCCAGCAGCAATAGGCCGACCAGAACAGCAATGGATGGGTAAATGGCTTGATCAAAGGCAAAATAGCCCTCATCCCAAATTCCATTAAACCCATATATGCCAAGCCCGAAAATAATCAAAAAGGACAAACCAACCGTATAAACCGGCGATAACAGACGGACAAATAAGAATATACTAAATATTACACTCAAAGAACCTGCCAGCAGCACAAACTCAAATGGTACATTCAATCCAAGCAATCCCGTCATGACAGACAACACAAATCCCGTTAACAGGCTTGGGACGATGTACTCCTTCATCTCAATCATGGGATCCTCTACCCGGATATGAAACAGCTTGCGCTCCTGCTTAACTCGCTTGGAGCCAAGCATATATGTAACTATCAACCCAATATACAGAACCGGATTCAGAAACAACAACCCAATTCCCTTAAGTAATTCAATCACCCAAGTTTCCCACAATTTGTATCACCAACCCTTACATACCTTATCTTCTATTCTATCAAATCACCCCCTCCTTTCCTATTCTTTCTTTTAGAACAGGCTCTCCTTTTGCTTCGACAGAAAGACAGCCGTGAGCAAGCTCGCAAAATCAAAACAGCGTAATTAGAGCTTGTTTTCGAAGAGAATCTATCTAAAAACGAAAGATTTCATTCCAAAAAGACCGTCAGCTTGTCTATTTTCAGCTTTCTAGGATAGATTGGCCTTCTGTTTTCCTGAGGTTTTTCATATTTTCGCCGTTTATGGGCGATTTCTTAAGCTTTATGGGCGAAACTAAACCGTTTAAGGGCGATATCCCATCGTTTATGGGCGAACGCAGATAGTTAAGGGCGAAATCTCGTGGGTATGGGCGAAACCTCGTGGGTATGGGCGCCCCCCTGCGTTAGGGCAATAATATGAGCGTATGGGCGCTAATCCCTGAGTTGAGCTCCTCCCTACCTCCTTCCCAGCCCACACAAAAAAGACAGCGCCCCCTATG
>NZ_JBJEFJ010000049.1:0-11615 GCF_051873915.1 Pradoshia sp. | reverse complement strand
TGAGCTCCTCCCTACCTCCTTCCCAGCCCACACAAAAAAGACAGCGCCCCCTATGCGCTGTCCTCCTCCTATTGCTGTTCAAGCCATCTCAACCCAGCCTGCAGCTGTAAATCATTTTTGTCTTCATTCATCAGCTGGATGATTTCCTCTTGCAGGCTGCTGACGGTTCCCTTATCGGCTATCCCGGTTGCACGCATTTGATGCATTCGCTGGAAGGCTTCAACTGCCTTCACGGTTTTCGCACTGTAATAGCCGTCCGTCCGCCCCGGTTCATATCCGGCGCCTTCAAGCATTTTTTGCAGGATTGTAACTTGTTTATTGTTCATGTCCTTCTCAAGAGGCTTTTCAATGGCCAATGGCTCTAAGCTGAAGTAATCCTTCTGACTGACCTCGATTGTAGGCTGGATGCCTTTTTTGTGAATCCATGTTCCGCTTGGCGTAAGCCATTTATAGAAGGTGAGCTTGATTGTACTTCCATCCCCTAAGTCAACAGGCTTTTGCACCGTGCCCTTTCCAAAGGTTTTCTCGCCAATCAGCGGGTATCCCTCTGATTCATTCATCGCTGCCGCAAAAATTTCTGCAGCAGAGGCGCTGCCCTCATCGATCAATACAGCAATCGGGTAAGACTTTCGCTTGTCTGTATAGGAGAAATATTGATTTTTCTTGCCATTTCGTTCTTCAATCTGGATATATGGCTTCTTTTCGGTAATGAACGGCTTCAGGATTTCCTCGACACTTGTCAGTAGACCTCCCGGATTTCCCCGTACATCAATGAGCAATCCATCCATTTGACTGTCTTCAAGTGAAGAGAGCTCTTTAACGAAGTCTGCAGCTGTATGCTCACTGAAGGAGGTAATCTGAAGATAGCCTATCGATTTACCATTCAGCTTCTTCATGGAGCGATGAACGGTCTCGAGCGGAATTTCTGCACGCTTGACCGAGAAGCGGATGGGATGACTATTGCCCTCACGCATGATTTCTACCTCTACTTCTGTCCCGACCTTGCCCCTGATTAAGGAAACAACATCATAAAGCTCAAGCCCTTCTGTTTTCTGCTCGTCCACACGAATGATCACATCTCCCGGCTTAATACCGGCCTTTTCTGCTGGAGAGTGCTTAAATGGCGAGACAATCACGAATTTGCCATCCAGAAAATGAATCTCAGCCCCGATTCCTTGAAAACTGGAATCCAATGTTTGCTGGAACTGAGAGGTTGTTTCTGCATCCATATAGACAGAATACGGGTCCTTCAACTCACCCAGCATGCCTTTGATTGCCCCTTCCGTCAGCTCCTTCTCGTCCACCTGCTCCACATAATTCTCGGCAATAATATCAAATGCTTGGTGAACCTTTTCAAATTGACTCCAATCCTTCATTTCTTGTTCCTTTGCACGGCTTCCTTCGCTCTCCTGCCTATATTCATATCTCCACCAAGAGCCGGCAGTGGTGCAAATCAACAGAACCACTGCAGTCACAAAGGGCCAGAACCATTTATTCTCCAATCGCTGCCGCCTGCCTTTCAGCCAAAAACAAAATAAGCATGACACATGTAAATGTGCCATGCTTATTCCTATGCGGTGCCTGTCCTGCTTATGCTGAATAAATCAGCGGTCAATAGCTGAGCTGCCGCCTGGGGCGATTGGACCTGGGTCAAAGGCTAATAGGGTTCCGCCTGCCGTTGCTGTCACCAATGTTAGAACAACAATAAAAATGCCTGCTAATTTTTTCAATGCTTCATCCTCCTAATTTGTTTTTTTTTTATATTTGTGTAAATTCTCTGTGCTCAATAATTGAAGATAAAAGTAATTGGAATTAGAGGTGAATACATCCCGGGCTACATTCAGCATGCTGTCATCATTCATTGCCAGTCCGTAATAGAATAATTGATAGGATGTTAAGTATCCCCTCTTTTTCTTTAAGCCTTCAAGAATGTCAACGGCTTCATCGACTCGGCCTTGGACAATCAGCCGGTGGGCCCTTTCTGCCTCATCTGTTGGTTCCGTATGTATATCAATACCCCAAAAGGAATGCAGAAAATCAAGTGTGTTAACCGTATACTGGGTTCTATCCATAGCCCGATTGCCAGATAGCTGCAATAAGGCGTTACGGGATTGCTCGACCCAATATTTCGCTACCTCGAAATTCTCAAACATATAGGTTTGACCGAGTATATGAAAGAAATTAGCATACACAATCGGGAAATAGAACTGCAGCTCGCTGCGCTTAATGACCTCTAAGCATTTTGAGCGGCATTGCTCAATTTCATTCATGTATAAGTAGGTGGTTGCTTCCATTTCCATGAGTCGAATTTTGTAAGCTTCCCGCAAATATTCATTATCCATCAGCTCCACCATCGGGGCTACGACTGTAAGAACCTTGTGAAACGGCTCGAATAAACCTGTTTCCTGGATTCCGTATAAATGGACAATAAGCGAGAATATGAGCGACTCGCTATTTGTATTCTTGACCTTGAAGATTTCGTCAATCAAGTCCGTGCCAGACAATTCTCCCTTTTGGTTCTTGAGGAGGATTTGATAAATGGTAATCCATGTCTGCATGTCCTTGCTTCCCCGTTCCCTCTCAATTTCCATGAGAGTCTCGAGCTCTTCTATATCACCTTGCATTAAATAATATTCCATGAGAATGTTTGATTTTATGGAGTCTAAGTAATTGAAGTAGTAATCCTGCAGGAAATATTTTTGTTTCTCGTAATCATTGCGGTAGAGCTCATTCAATGAGGATAAAATTGAGTTAGAATTGATTCGGGACGCATCAAAGAGGTTCATTTTTCCTAAAAGAAATTGGTTGAATTGACGATCGTCCTTGATCATATAATCTTTAAAAACCACACTCTCCAAACGACATCCCACCCAGTAATAATAGACTATTTGATACAAATTTTAACAGTTTATTGAACGCTTGTGTACACAATTCGACCATCAAATTTACCCATCGTTCGACAACATTCGTAGTTTATCTGAAAATTTATACCATAACTCATAAAAGAAAAGGCACAGTCCTCTGTCGAACTGCGCCTTGTGTGTATTACATTCCGCTTAAATAACTTAGTGGGTTCACGGCGTTCGAATGGGATGCGGTCCAGCCGCCTACATACAATTCAAAGTGTAAATGCTGGCCAAAGGAATTACCTGTATTCCCCATTAATCCAATCTGCTGTCCCTTTTGGACAGATTGTCCGGCGGAAACATTCATCGAACGCAAGTGAGCGTATACAGTGGTATAGACTTGTCCATCTATATAGTGGGAGATATAGATGACATTACCGTAAGAGCTTGAGAAGTTTGCACGAGAGACAACTCCAGCTGCTGATGCGACAACCGGTACTGTACCCGACTTCGCAATATCAATCCCATTGTGGTTTCGTCCCCACCGAGCGCCATAATGGGAAGATACATACCCGGCTGCTGGACGCATGAACTTGCCTGATGTCACAGCAGGTGCAGCAGATACCGCACCGCCAGAAGAACTTGATGAACTGTTGCTTGCTTTAGAGGCTGCAGCAGCCGCTGCCTGGCGTTTTTCCTCAGCTGCGATGGCCTTCTTCACAGCTGACTCTTGATTAGCCAAGAGCTCCTTCTCTTCCTCAAGAGAAAGCTTCTCTTCTTCAAGCTGAGCCTGCTCTGATTTCAGCGCAGCCATCAGCTGATTCTTTTCAACCTTCTTCCCGTCAAGCTTTTCCTTCATCTTAACGAGCTCTTTCTTCATGTCATTTAAGCTGGCAAGCTTCTTTTCTACCTCTGCCTTCTGCTCCTCTAGACGAGCTTTATCAGCTTCCTGCTCAGCAATGATTTCTTTATCTGCATTCATGATTGTCGTTACTGCACCAATTCTCTCTACAAACTCCCCAAAACTGTTTGCACCTAGGAGAACCTCTAGATAGCTTGAGCTCAGACCATTTTGCTGATAAGAACGCGCACGCTCCTTCAAAATCTCATTCCGATTTGCGATTCTTTCCTCTGTTTCTTTAATGTCTTCTTTCAGACTATCAATCTTATTTTCAGTGGATTTGATTTCTTGATCCTTTTGAGCAATCTTTTCTTCTGTCTCAGCGATTGATTTTTCTACCTTTTTCAACTCTGCTTCTAATGAGGCACGTTGACCTTCGATATCAGAGATTTGCTTATCCGTTTCGGAAATATTCGATTCAACCGAGGACTTCTTCTTCTCAATTGTATTCTTTTTCTCCTGCAGTGAACCAATGGATTCAGCTTGTACACTACCCCCGGCAGTCGTTCCTGCCATACACAGCGCAAACGCGGTGATTGCGACTATGGTTTTCTTCACGTGACTTTCCCCTTTCCCTTCCAACAATAGCGATTTCTTTTTTATGTATGTATGGCCCCTTTTTAGAAAAGGGGCCCCTTGTTTGTTAAGCTTTCAAGAATTTACGGATGGACATTAAGCTTCCCCATATACCGATCAAGGCTCCAAACAGGACGAGCAGACCTGATACTTGAAGAATGAATGGGTTATAGGACAGCATCTGCATGAAATCAATCGTCATGGACGGACTGAGGTGATCATACAAATACTTGTATCCAAATGCGATGAGGGCAATCGGGATAATCGATCCGAGTACGCCCAGCCATAACCCTTCAAGGAAGAACGGCCAGCGGATAAACCCGTTAGTCGCACCGACGAGACGCATAATCTCAATTTCGCGGCGTCTAGCGAAAATAGTTACTTTAATCGTATTCGAGATAAGGAACATCGCTGTGAATAACAAAGCAACAATCAGGACAATTCCTACGTTTCTTGAAACGCTGACGATATTAAACAGCTTCTCTACATAATTCTGTCCATATACTACTTTTTCGACGGCATTCATTTTTTCAGCCTCTTGTGCAACGACCACGACATCCTGAGGTGTTTTTGTCTTGACGACATAAACATCATTTAATGGATTATCTTGTTCAAACAGCTCGAAGGCTTTCCCATCATCACCCATGCTGTTAATGATACTTGTCAATTCTTCTTCTTTAGGAGATAAAGTGACACTATCAACCTGGTTCAGGCTTTCTAAGCTGGATTTCAGTGCAGTTGACTGTTCTTCTGTTGCTGTACGGTCAATATGCACGCGAACTTCTACATCACTCTCTACATTGGTAGCAAAGTTATTCAAGTTCATCATCAGAACGACAAACACTCCGACCAATGATAGGGTTACAGTAACGGCACTGACGGATGCGAATGTCATCCAGCCGTTACGACCTAGACTTTTAAAGCTTTCCTTCACATGGCGGAAGAAGGTTCTATAATTCATAACCGTATTCTCCCTTCTGTTCATCCCGCACGATCAAGCCGCCTTCAATGGCAATGACTCGATGCTGAAGCGTATTAACAATCTCTTTGTTGTGAGTCGCCATGATAACAGTTGTACCGAGGCTGTTGATTTCTTCGAATATCTTCATGATTTCCCAGGAAGTTTCCGGGTCCAGGTTCCCTGTCGGTTCATCTGCAATCACAAGCTTCGGTGAACGCACGATGGAACGGGCAATGGCAACCCTTTGCTGCTCTCCGCCGGATAGCTCGGTCGGTAGCATTCTTACTTTATGTTTAAGGCCGACGAGCTCAAGCACGTCCATGACCTTCGTCTTGATGACTTGTGGTCTTTCCTCTGTTACTTCAAGCGCAAAGGCAATATTCTCAAAAACGGTCAAATTATTCAAGAGCTTGAAGTCTTGGAAGATTACGCCGATATCCCTGCGCAAAAGCGGTACTTTTCGATCCTTGATATTGGCAATATTCCGTCCGTTAATCGTGATGGTCCCGCTTGTCGGCTTTTCTTCTCTATACATCATCTTAATAAATGTCGATTTACCTGCGCCGCTTGGTCCTACTACATAGACAAACTCTCCCGATTGTATCTTTACATTCAGGCCTTTTACTGCTGAAACGCCATTCGGGTATGTCTTTTGAACATTAATCATTTCTATCATGTCGTTTTCACCTTTTTTCCACCTTCATGTTGTACTTAAATCTATATGTGTTTATCGACGTTTGTCGTTTTTTGATAAATTTATCCGTCTTTTGTCATGTTATATTATAACATCACAAAATGTCAGAAATACCACTGTTATATTACATTTATATTTCATCTACATTAACCTTTTTTGTCAAAAGAAGGTTAATTCCACTTCTACATCTCCTATGCCTTTTTGACCGCTCCGATAATAGTCCATAAGCTCCTTTTATTCCGGTTAAAACAGTAACAAAAAACCGGTTAGACTAATATCATCTCCCCGGTTTCTTCTTGTCACTCTCTATCTATACAAGCATATTGCCTGTCATTCTACTTGAATCCTTTGACCAGACCCTATCTTAACAACTATTCTCTCAAATAGCAAAGAAAAGATTCACTCAGTCTTTCTTGAAGCCTTCACCAAGCACCTCAGCCGCTTCCATAACGACGACAAACGCATGCCTGTCAATCGACTGCACCACCTGACGCAGCTTCGTGAATTCTGATTGATCAATCACGCACATGAGGACAGGACGATCACTTTCTGTATAGCCGCCTTGAGCTGTCAGCCTTGTAACACCACGATCCACTTCCTCCAAGATGGCCTTTCTGACCTCTGCCTCACAGCTCGTAATGATCATAACAGTTTTTGATCGCTGTATGCCGACTTGAACAAGATCGATTGTTTTGCTTGTGACGAACAAGCCAATCAAGGCATATAAGCCCTGCTCGATATCAAATACAAGCGCAGCCGCAAGTACAATTAAGCCGTCAATCATGGCGACACACATCCCAAGTGAGATCCCCGTGTATTTATGAATAATTTGCGCCGCCAAATCCGTACCGCCAGTTGAAGCCTTTCCTAGGAAGACAATTCCAAGACCAAGCCCGACGCCAATCCCTCCGAAAAGAGCGCCAAGCAGCGGATCTGTTGTTGCCGGCGACCACCCGTTTGTTAAGAAAACGACAAACGGGAAGAAGATGGTTCCAACAGCCGTTTTAATGCCGAAGTGCGTTCCAAGAAGCAGCACACCAGCGATAAAGAGCGGAATATTGAATGACCATTGCACAAAGGCTGGTTCCCATCCGAACAAATTATACGTAATCGTACTAATCCCGCTCACGCCGCCGGATGCCACTTTCGTCGGCAAGAGGAAGATATTAAAGGAAATAGCGACAATCGCAGACCCGATAAGTACATATACATAATCCATTATGGCATTTAAAAGAGGATGCTTGATCCTGCTGTTTCTTTTCTTTTTCACAATTCTTCTTGCCCTCCATACGTCCAATTCTTCAAAGCATATCCATTTTATATGAAAACAGGAATGGAAACAATGAAAGCCTAGAAAGATACAAAAGTCAGACAATAAAAAAAGCCCAGGGAGTTACCCTAGACCTCTTAAACATCAAATAGCGACATCTCTCTTCCGGAAGACAAAAAACGTGATTGCAATAAAAATGACATAATAGACGGCAAGCAAGCCGAGCGAAAAGCCAAGCGCTGCTCCTTCATAGCCGTAACCAAGCAAGAAGAGATTGCGCAGGTCTATATGCGGGAACAGAATAAACTTCATCCAGCTATAACGGTCAACTAGATTCAAGATAAGGAAGTTTAATGTAGATGAAGCAAACAGGATAAATACGGATACACCTACTGCGATGGATGTCGTCTTGAAAAGCGTGCTCAGCATAAACGCAATAGTGGTGATCATCAAGAAACCTGGCAGCCAGTAAAGGAGCATATCCACTAAATAGCTGCCTACCTCAATCATATCTCCAGAAAAGGATGGGTCTGGAATCTTCGCCGTGAAGGACCCATTCCCAAAGAATAACAAACCGACCAAATATCCTGATATAAGCAAGGTAACCAATAATACACCTGCAAAGATAAGTGAAGTGATATATTTTGACAGAAGAATCTTCCAGCGCTTATACGGCCGTATCAGCAGCTGCTTGATGGTTCCATCCGAGAATTCCGATGCTACCATCCCGCTGCAGACAATGACCGAACACAGCGTGATGAAGGAGACAAGCCCCAATGCCCAATCAGCCATGAAATCCCAGACGGCATTCGTCATATTCGAATCACTGTCAGCAAGTACAGTTGCCGCGTAGGCCCTATCATCCTCAGATGCATTTGGATCGGCGATCGTTTGTTTCGCTTCCTTCACATCCGCTTCGATCATTGAATTAAAGAAATTCGCGGCAAAGCCAGCACCGATAATCCCTACAACCATGATTCCGATGAAAATATAAGTCGATACTTTAGAGAATAGTTTCATCCATTCATTGCGTATAAGCTTGATCATACGCCCACCTCCTGCTTCGTAATCTCAAAGAAGCGGTCCTCCAAGGATTTTTTGACGACACTCATCTCATAAACATCGACATTCGCCTGTACGAAGGCACGGACAATTTCAGCTGACTGTTCCTTCGTTGTCCTAATCGTGATCATTTGTACGTCCTGCTTTAGGATGGCCGCCTCTGGATATGCCTCACGAACAACCTTGGCTGCAGCAAGAACATCCTTCACGGCAAAGACAATCTCCCTGAACTCCTCTTCCTCGCCCTGCATCTGATTATTCTCGATATGTATAAGCTTACCCTTCTCAATGACAGCGAACCGGTCACACATAAGCTGCATTTCAGCAAGTAAATGGGAGGAAACAAGAACCCCAATCCCTTCATCAGCCAGCTCGCGCAAATACATGCGGAACTCTTTAATCCCTTGTGGGTCAAGACCATTGGTCGGCTCATCAAGAATCAAGAGCGCCGGCTTATGCAGAATAGCCTGTGCCACCCCAAGACGCTGGCGCATCCCGAGTGAGTATGTCTTAACCTTCTTCTCAATCGCATGGTCCAGCTTCACGAGCTCCGCTACCTCATCCAGTCTCTCGGGAGGAATCGGATTTGCCGCCATACGCGCATAATGAATCAAATTCTTCCGCCCGCTCATGTACTTATAAAACTCTGGATTCTCCACAATCGCTCCAAGATTGCTCATGGCTCCCTCAAAGTCCTGATCGAGATCATGACCGTTAATGAGAACCCTGCCATCCGTACGGTTGATCAAGCTTGCAATCATTCGGATGATTGTTGTTTTCCCCGCCCCATTCGGGCCTAATAATCCGAAAATCTCCCCGCGTTTCACTTCAAAGCTCACATCATCTACAATCGCCGTCTGCCTGATCCTTTTTGTTAGTGATTTCACTTCCAATACGTTTTCTGCCACTTGCTCACTTCCTTTTCATAATCCTATATATCTACTATAGCGTAAAAATATGGTAATTTGTATGATTTTTGTTTATATTATTTTGATATATAAATATGGAAGGATATTCATCAATTCTTAAAGATTCGTTACAAATCTAGACAAATCCGTCAATTCCGGCATAAAACTGTTAGAATACATATGTTTAATTTTAGAAAAGGAGGCCTTAATAATTTCAAAAAATGATATTTTAAAAAATTAATAGAGGAGAAATCATGTTGACAGCAAAGAAATTCACAACCTTTATGATCATTGCCATGCTCCTCCTTTCAACCTTACCGGCAGTTTCATTCGCTTCGGACTCAGAGGTTATAGAGGAAGCAACTACAGCAGTACTGATTTCCAAAGACGGGGAAGCCATTGATTTATATGAGAGCACAGAAAGTGACAGCCCTGTGTTGACTCAGCTGGAGAATGAAGCAGATGTCACCCTTCTCGAGAAATTTGATGAGTATCTTCATGTCCAGACGATTTCAGCTGACGGAAGCGAAATCTGGGAAGGTTATGTGAAAGTAGAAGATCTATCAAGCGAGGAGGATACGGCGAATACTGAAGCAGCAAGTGATACGGAAACACCAGTAGAGGACGAGCAAGCTGAAGTAATCGTGGATGAAATGGAGGCAGCCGAGCAGGAACAAGCTACTCTGCCAAATGAAACGGAGGCAGCTGAACAGGAGCAAGCTATTCTAACGGACGAACCAAAAGCCCCCATAAGCGAGCCAGCCCCAAAGCTGACAGGAGAAGCATTAAGCGGTATTGCCATTCAATCCCCGACCAAAACCTATGCTTCGCCATCAACAAGCTCACAGGTCGTTAAAAGCTACTCTGCTGGCACCACGCTGAAATTCTATGACTATTCTACCTCCTGGTACGAGGCAAAGGTAAAAGTCAATGACATATGGCAAATCGTCTATATTCAAAAGAGTGCTGTCGAAACCATTACGACAAATCCTGTACAAGTCGAGGCTGTCGCCAAACTAAACCCGACAGTTATGTATGAAAAGCCTTCAACTAATGCAAAGACAGTCAAATCATACAAGGAAGGCTATATTTTAAAGCTTTATACGTACACAAGCAGCTGGTACAAAGCAACAGTAAAGATCGATGGAGACTATCAAACAGCCTATCTTCCAAAGACATCGGTTGAGCTGCCAAACCCAGCAAGCAAAGCTGAGCAAGGCATCGCCCTCAAAAGCCCGACAAATGTCTATGCTTATGCGGGTACTAGCGCTAAAGCCTTGAAGACTTATTCAGCCGGCTCAATCTTAAAGGTATACAGCTATACAAACTCTTGGTACCGTGTCACCATATATATTGACGGTGAAAAACAAACCGGCTACATACTGAAAAGCCACATTGAACAAGTATCGGAAGAAAACACTGAGCAAACAGGCCTTGCCCAAACAAGTCCTACTAAAGTGTATAAAGCACCGACAACAACAGCCAGCTCTTGGAGAACCTATGCGAAAAATACCATCCTTAAATATCGCGTATTCAGTGAGAACTGGTATATTGTCAAAGTGAAAGCTGATGGCAGTTATCAAACAGGCTATATTAAACGAAGTGATATAAGCAAGAAGATAACAACCAGCTATGGATTGACCTTAGACCAAGCGGTGAACTATCAGATGAAGATGCGGCCAATGACGGATTCACCCTTGTATTCTTCCTTCCTGCAAGGCGGCAACCCAAAGGCCTGGGTAAGCGCCACTGCTGAACAGGTAAAGAAATATTTAGATCCATCCAGCTTTTCTCCCGGCAGCACCGAATACTATCAGTTTTTGATCTTATCCGCACCAGCCGGAACAAATGCCACTGAATTAAATGCCAATATTCTTAGTGGGAAAGGCGCTCTAACTGGAAAGGCCTCAAGCTTCATTCAAGCAGCATCTACCTACAATATTAATGAAGTATACCTAATCAGCCACGCTCTCCTGGAAACTGGAAATGGGACAAGTACCCTTGCCAAAGGAATCAGCTATAATGGGACTACTGTCTATAATATGTATGGAATAGGGGCCTATGATTCTGATCCAATCAATGGCGGAGCTAAATATGCCTATGAACAAGGATGGACAACAGTTGAGAAAGCCATAATTGGGGGAGCCGCTTTTGTCGCTAAATCTTATATCAATGCTGGACAGGATACTCTGTATAAAATGCGTTGGAATCCTAATCATATGGCCTTATACGGATATGCCTCTCATCAATATGCTACTGATATTGGATGGGCTGTAAAGCAGACGGCTCGAATGTCACAAATCTATAGCCGATTGACTCAATATACATTATTATATGATGTCCCTGCCTACAAAGAGTCATGATTCTAAAAGCCCTAGCAAAACAGCTAGGGTTTTT
>NZ_JBJEFJ010000048.1:0-3126 GCF_051873915.1 Pradoshia sp. | reverse complement strand
AAATAGCTTTCACGTCCATATGGGATGCAAGAGTATAAAAAAACTGTAGACCAAAACCTTAATGGATTTAGTCTACAGTCTGAGAGCCGAATGATGTTCATTCGGCTCTTTTTATGATGAATTTAATCGCCATAAAAGAGTCCATACTTAACTCTCTAAACTTCTTTTTAGATTAGCGGGATATTCAACGTACAGATTGTTTCATTCTTCTTGAGGAGTGATTCATAAGATATGACAGCGGTTATTCTAGGTACAAGCCAAATTCAGTCTAAATCATTCTTGTATATGGTAGGATGGTGGTATTGACTAGAATAAAGGATGAAGGAATAAATGAACCAATCTAATAGCTATCTCCCAGAGCTAATAAGTGAATGGGAGTCATTGTATAAAACAAAAGGAGAGCTTCCCTCACAGGAAGCTTTATTGAATGCTCTCTCAGAGGCAGCAAATATGGGGGAGGACAAGGAAAAATGGAAAGGCATCCTTCTCTATTTTCTTGCCTTGAATCGTGCCAATAAGAAGGAGGAAGACTCCTTCTACTATTTATTACTAGAACAGGCGGCCGTTTTATGGCCAGAAATGACTGATATACACACAAGACTCGAGAAGAAAAGCTTGAATCAGCTCAAAGGACTTCTTGACGGCTTAACCATGCCTGTTTTGCGCGAAACAGATAACCGGACGGCTAAGCGCAATGTCGTGATGGAAATCTTAGAAAAGGCTGAGCGGTATGGGCAAAGAGTTCATGAAGCCATTAAGGGCCTGCCAAAGGAAGAAAATTCCCCTTCGGTTCAGGAGGTCCGGACCGCTCTTGTGGCAGTCGATGAGCACTTGCAGCTTGTGAAGAAACAGGCTCAAGCCTATCAGGATACCTTGAGCGGAAATTTCCATACCATCACGGTTTATGAGGAATTAAAGCGATCCATCCTCCAGCTCAATGAAAGCAGGGACAGCTTTGATGCCATTCTGAGCAAACTGCAGCCATTTCAGGAACGGGAGCTCTCACCGCTTGATCAATTGGAGCGAATGGTTGGGCTTAAGGATATTAAGACACGCATTAGTCAGCTGTATGATTTCCTGACCTATCAGAAATCTAGACTTGAAATGGGCTTTACGAAAAGCAGTGATCTTAGCTTGAACATGGTTTTGACCGGGAATCCTGGCACGGGGAAAACAACACTCGCAAGATTATTAGGAAAGATTTATTATGAGCTCGGCATCCTGCCGAAGGAAACCATTATAGAAGCGGATCGGTCCAAGCTCGTTGGTGCCTATGTCGGTCAGACGGAGGAAAATGTCCGCAACCTCGTTGAAGAGGCCATTGGCGGTGTGTTATTTATTGATGAGGCTTATAGTCTAAAACGGGATGGTCAGCAAGGCAGTGATTATGGCCAAACAGTCATTGATACCTTGGTTTCGTTAATGGACAGTGCTGATTATGCAGGGAAATTCGCTGTCATTTTGGCCGGATATCCGGATGAAATGAGACAGTTTCTAGACAGCAATCCTGGACTCAGAAGCCGATTTCCACAGTTCAATTTCATGGAGCTTCCCGATTATTCCATGGAAGAAATGAAGGAAATTGCCTGCCGCTTCGCTGAAGATAACGGCTATTTCATTACGCCGGAAGCTTTTCCTGCTCTGGAGAAGAAGATCGAGCATGAGATGGTCGATCAATCCTTCGGTAATGCCCGAAGCGTTAAGTCAATTGTCACGGATGCTATTTTCCAAAAGGGCTCAAGGCAAATAGCCGATACTGGGCGTTCCTTCATCGATTATCTCCTTTTACAGGCAGAGGATTTTCATGAATCAGATACAAAGGAAGAGTCTAACCCGCCCATTGAAGAGCTGATGAATCTTGTAGGACTTGAATCCATTAAGGATGAAATCAAGAAATTATCAGCCTTTGTCCGCGTGCAGCAAGCTAGAAGGAATGAAGGGAAAAAGGTTGTGCCCATCCAGCTGCATGCAGTTTTTACCGGAAATCCTGGGACTGGGAAGACAACCATCGCCAAGCTGTATTCTGAGATTCTGCGTGATTGCGGGTTGCTGAAGCGGGGACATCTTGTCGTGGCAAGCCGTGCGGATTTTGTCGCGGGATATGTCGGCCAGACGGCTATCAAAACAAAACGGAAGGTCCAGGATGCACTTGGCGGTGTTTTATTCATTGATGAGGCGTACTCCTTATTAAGTCAATCCAACAGTGATTTTGGAGCAGAGGTTGTCAATACATTGGTGGATGAAATGACAAAGCATAATGAAAACCTGGTCATTATTTTGGCCGGATATCCGAAGGAAATGGATGAATTGCTTCAAAGCAATCCTGGCTTCTCTTCACGGTTTAAGAAGTTCATGCATTTCCCTGATTATTCGGTTATGGAGCTCCTGCAAATTATGAAGAACTATCTTGATTCCTACCAATACAGCCTTGATGAAGAGGCAGAGGAGTATTTGAAGGGGCGGTTAGAGGAGATGGAGATTGACGGGAATGGCCGCTTTGCCATCAATCTTGCTGATAATGCCATCCAATACCAGGCCCAGAGGTTGATGAATGCCGGCGAGAATGCAAATGCTTCAAACTTAATAAAAGATGATTTCAAACTTGTGTTAGAATGAATAAGGAATAGGAATTAGGCGCAGCAGGTAAGGAGTGTTTAGCGGAATGTTTATCTCAAAGGAAGAAATTCAACTGTTTTATGCAGACACGGACATGATGGGTGTGATGTATCACGCCAACTATTTAAAATGGTTTGAGCTGGGTAGGGCGGCCCTTATCCGTGATTTAGGATTTTCCTATACCGATATGGAGGATGCGGGCTACTATGCGCCTGTTTACGACATACAGGCTACCTATAAAACACCTCTCCGATATGGCGACCAGGCATATGTGTATACATGGGTAGAGGAAAACACGGGTTTGAAGACTGTCTATGCGTATGAAATTAAAAATCAGCATGATGAGGTATGTGCTGTTGGGGCAACCACACATATTGTCGTGAAGAAGGAAAATTTCCGTCCGGTTCAATTCAAAAAAGCATTTCCGGAATGGTTTGCTAAATACGAAGAAATTAAAAAGAAATAGCCCAATAGAAAGGAGAAGGGATGTCCCTTCTCCTTTCTTTATTA
>NZ_JBJEFJ010000047.1:0-3141 GCF_051873915.1 Pradoshia sp. | reverse complement strand
CTCCTCCCTGTAACAGCAGCAAGCCTTCCTACATCCCTACGACCAAATAAAAAAGAGAAGCAGCACAATCCCCTGCTTCTCTTCACTCTATATTATGTGCTTACTCAAGCACTTTTAATGACAGATTCTTTCATGAGCCATCCTTGCAGCTTGCTGAATAACAATAGGAATACAACTGCGATGATGCTTCCTTTAATTAGGTTGAACGGAATAATTGCAGCGGTGATATAGGCGCGAATTTCCGGACCTGACATGTTCCAGCCAAGCAGCTTGCTGTATACTGGGAGCAAGACATAGTAGTTCATGATACTCATAAACCCTGCAAGAATAATTGTTCCGCCAATTAGACCGAGGATCATGCCTTTTTTATTACCGACTTTCTTATACAGGTAGTAGACTGGCAAGATAAAGGAGACGCCTCCGATAAAGTTGGCGAAGTGGCCAACTGGGATACCTGTGTCGCTGCCTGTCATCATGAAGTCTAGAATATTTTTCAATAGTTCGACCATAATGCCGGCCACCGGCCCCATAACGAGTGCTGCAATTAATGCTGGTACATCGCTGAAATCGATTTGCAAGAATGCGGGAAATCCTGGGAACGGGAAGTTCAATATCATTAGAACATACCCGATGGCACCGAGGATGCCGATCTTGACCATTTTTTGAATCTTGCTGTTTTTTCTGTTCATTTTCCTCTCTCCTTAGGTTCTGGTGCTACCTCTTCTAGAAGAAAGGTTCTGCTAATATCCGTTCCAAAAGCATCGTCTCCATGAAAAAACCCTTTATCTTATTAGATAAAGGGAGAATTAGGCAATGTGAAAGAAACGTTTCGAAACTTTGCTTTTCGAACGTTAACAGAGACCTCCATCTTCTCCCATCCAGACTATACTGTCGGCTTTGGAATTTCACCAAATCCTGCCCCGAAAGGCTCGCGGGCTTAGAATGCATACATTCATCACCGCCGGTAGGGAATTTCACCCTGCCCCGAAGATAGACCAATATTTTATTTGGTTTGAATCTTCATTCATTATGAATGAGTCTTCAAAGCAAGAATACCATCAGGTTATGACAAACACAAGAGAAAAGTATCCTATGTCATAATTTACATATACCTTCTTTGTCAAATGTCAATGAGAATCATAGGAATATCTAAGTAAAATTTATTTTTTGAAATATCAAAATAGTAAGCGGTTACATAATTGACACATAGAATGACAGTCTTGTAGAGTGAAAACATAGCAAATTTTCCAACAGGAAGGTGACAATTTTGTTTAAAGTTCTAGTTGCAGATGCAATCAAGCCAGATGGTTTGACCCCTTTCATCGGTAGAGAAGACATTGAAGTTGTTCAAAAGACAGTCGAGAACGCAAAGAATGAGCTGCATGAATTTGATGCCTTGCTGGTTCGAAGCGCCACGAAGGTGACGGAAGCACTCCTTAATGACATGACAAGCTTAAAGATTATTGCACGAGCAGGTGTCGGGGTAGACAATATTGATGTGCCTTCATGCACGAAGCGCGGCGTCATCGTTGTCAATGCACCTGATGGTAATACCATTTCAACAGCGGAGCACACTTTCGCGATGATTGCGTCATTAGCCCGCAATATTCCCCAAGCCCATCAAACCGTTAAAAACAGCTCTTGGGAACGCAATCGATTTGCTGGAACAGAATTAAAGGGCAAGACACTCGGGATTGTTGGGATGGGCCGCATCGGTTCTGAGCTTACGAAAAGGGCGAGAGCCTTTCAAATGGATGTTTTCGCGTTTGATCCATTTTTGACAACTGAACGGGCGAAAGAACTTCATGTCACCACAGGATCCTTTGAGGAATTATTAACCGTATCTGATTTCATTACTGTACATACTCCTTTAACGAAAGACACAAAAGGCCTCCTAAATCGGGAAACGATTCAGAAATGCAAGGACGGCGTTTATCTCATCAACTGTGCACGCGGCGGTATCATTGATGAGGAAGCATTGTATGATGCTGTTGAGTCAGGCAAGGTTGCAGGGGCAGCGCTTGATGTGTTTGTGGAGGAGCCGCCTGTTGGCAATCGACTTCTCAACCTCGACCAAATCATCGTCACACCGCATTTAGGGGCTTCAACAAAAGAGGCCCAGTTAAATGTCGCAAAGCAGGTGGCTAAAGAGGTGGTTTCCTTTGTGGACGGCATACCGGTATCCAATTCTATTAACCTGCCTGCCATTCCAGCTGAACTGTTCAGCCGGATTCAGCCATACTATCAATTGGTTAGGACTCTTGGAAGCTTTCTTTCCCAATTTATTAATGAGGGTATCAAAGAGATCTCCATTACTTATGGAGGAGATTCATTTGATTATGATACGAGTATTCTCACGAAGGCATTGGTTTCCGGCTTCTTTAAAGGACGTGTTGATGTCAATGTCAATGAGGTAAATGCCCTCCTCTATGCGAAGGAGCGCTCCATAACCGTTGGAGAGAAAATTTCCAATGAGGCACATGGATATTCCTCCAGTGTGACTGTTAAAGTAGTTGGAGAAACAAAGAAAATGGAAGTGAAGGCAACCTATATTAAGGAATACGGTCCACGTATTTTTGCCATCAATGATTTCAAAATCGACTTCTATCCAGAAGGGCACATCCTCTACATCCAGCATCATGACCGCCCTGGTGTAATTGGAGTTGTCGGCAAGAAACTGGGTGATTTAAATCTCAATATTGCAACCATGCAGGTGGGCCGTAAGGAGGCCGGCGGTGAAGCCATTATGGTGTTAACCTTTGATGATCCGCTCCCTTCAGATATTCCTAATGAACTACTGTCAACACTGGAAATTTCGGAGGCAACCCTGATTGAATTGCCTTTATGTTAAGCCTATAAATAAACAAATGCCCGTTCAACTGGAACGGGCATTTGTGCTTTTCCCCATTAGATAAAATTCGGGGTATGATTCCCAAGTTACTCCATCCTTTTCTGCTGCCGCTCCATCGCTTTTCTGTGCGGTTTCTGTCTGTCTCCCTGCCAGAAATAGAAGGCTGATGCAGATTGCCAAGAGAAAAACAATAAAGAAACGTTTTGCATAACTGATCATACGTAACCCTCCGTCATTTTTTCACCCTTCCATATGTATTTCCAGTCAGAGTTGAATAGAACCGTTTTTCC
>NZ_JBJEFJ010000046.1:0-17676 GCF_051873915.1 Pradoshia sp. | reverse complement strand
AATAGAAATCTAGCTGTGTATTGATCGGTGACAAGCACGTTTGCATATCCGCCTTTGAGGGCTGCGTGGATAGAGTCGATTTTGCGGGAGCCGCCGGCGACCAAGATTGAGTAGTCTTTTTCCTTCAGTTCATCGAGCCCAATTCCGAGTGTGCGTTCGTTGAGGCTTTTGCTGCAAATATGCCCGTCTTTATCGTAGAAGCGGGAGGAGATGTCTCCTACAGCGCTTGAGTAGAGCATGTTGGCATCCTCATCGGAGAAGTATCCGAGGTTGAAGAGCAGGGATTCGGGTTTGATTTGTCCACATGTGAATAAGGCGATATTTGCCTTTTTGCCCATATCGATGACCCGCTTGATGTGGCGGTCGGCCATGATGGCTTCTTTGACGACGACGTTGTCAACAATGGCCGGCAGCGGTAGGTAATGCGGGGAGGCGTTGAAGGCTTTGCCGAATAGGTACAGGATTTCTGAGACATAGGTGTTAGTTTCAGATAGGCTGATGCCCCCCTTCAGCTGGACGATTTGAACATTATTCACTTGTTTTTTCTTCAGCTCGACTGCGACATGGTAGATGGTCGTTCCCCATGTGACTCCGATGATGTCATCGTCCTGAACGATGGAATCAAGATATTCGGCTGCTTTTAAGCCAATTGTCGTTTTGATGATATGGTCTTCATATTGTCCGATGGAGGCGACGACAGCTTTTTTCAGGCCGTATTTTTGTTCGAGCTCTGCTTCGAGGTCTGTGACACGATCGGCTTTTTCGCAGATTTTTATTTGCACGATGCCTTCTCTTTTGGCTGTTTGAAGCATGCGTGAGACGGTCGGCCTTGAGACTCCTAGTTTTTTGGCGATTTCATTTTGTGTGCAGTCGAGCAGGTAATATAATTTTGCTGCTTCAATGACTTTATCGTTTTTATCCATTGGTCTATTTATCCCCTAGTTTCTTCAATTTCTTGGTGGTCAAAAGACGATTGTTTTATTGCCATGGACGATGATTCGGTCTTCAAGATGCCATTTCACTGCTCGTGCAAGCACGCTTCGTTCGATGGATGCTCCGATTTTTTTTAGCATGCGGACATCGTCCTGATGGTTCACCCGCATGATATCCTGCTCGATGATTGGCCCTTCATCCAGGTCATCCGTGACATAGTGAGAGGTAGCGCCAATGAGTTTGACTCCTCGGTCGAAGGCACGTTCATATGGCTTTGCCCCGACGAAGGCAGGCAGGAAGGAATGATGAATATTAATGATTTTGTTTTTCTGCCTTGCGACAAATTCCGGAGAGAGGATTTGCATATAGCGGGCAAGGACGATTGTATCTATGCTGTATTCAGTCAGAAGACGCAGCTGCTCCTCTTCTGCCTCCTTCTTCGTTTCCTTTGTAACAGGGATATGATAAAAGGGGATTTGCAGTGATTCAACGACCTCACGCGCATCCTCATGATTGCTGATGACAAGCGGAATCTCTGCCATCAGATCGCCTGACTGCCATTCCCATAATAATTCCCGCAGACAGTGGAGTTCCTTTGAAACGAAGATAGCTGCTCGTTTTAGCTTGTAGGCAAAAATAACATCCCACTTCATTCCAAATTGTTCGGCTACATTTGTGAATCCTGTTTTGAACAAGGCTTCCTTTTTATCCAGCTCTGGAGCCTCAAATTCTACCCTCATGAAGAATGTCCCGTTATGCCGGTCAGTCGAATATTGATTGGAGGCTAATATATTGGCCCCTTGCTTATAGAGAAAATCCGATACAGCTGCGACGATCCCAGGCTGGTCCGGACAGCTGATTAAAAGCCTGGCTTTATCCTTTTGGCTTTCTTGATACAGCCGTACTTGCCGTTCTTTTATAGACTCCATTCAATCCTCCGCCTCTCATCCCTCTTTTTGTATTAATAGTGTATCACTTAAACAGGGGTTTAATGAAGGCTTGAGTTCCACGGAAGACATGCTGACAAAGGGTTTGACCAGGCTGAATGCCTTGGTGTTATCCTTTTTGTAATACTTATTTTTCTACATATGTTTGTAACTGGATGGCATATGGGTATTTATTTTGTTAAGAATAATCGTTTATATCGGATTAGTCATGAGGGGCGTTGGTTTTTAACTAGACAAAGTTGATTCGGACTAAGTGCAGCTTGAGGTTTTCAGCGAAAAATCACTATTTCTGTTATCAACAGCCGCTTAGAAAGAGATAAGGGGTGGATGCAATGAGTCAAAATCATACGATGATGCAATTTTTCGAGTGGCATATTCTACCCGATGGAACCCATTGGAAACGACTGAAGGAGCTTGCGTCTGAGCTTAAGGACAAAGGCATCGATTCCGTTTGGATTCCACCGCCAACAAAGGCACAAACACCTGAAGATACGGGTTACGGCATTTATGATTTATATGATTTAGGTGAATTTGACCAAAACGGCTCCATCCGGACGAAATATGGAACAAAGGATGAGCTGATTGAAGCTATTGAGGCATGCAAGGAGAATGATATTTGTGTATATGCAGATGTGGTGATGAATCATAAGGCCGGTGCTGATGAAACAGAGAGATTCAAGGTTATTGAAGTCGATCAGAATAATCGAATGAAGGAAATATCCGGTCCTTTTGACATTGACGGCTGGACGAAATTTACCTTCCCCGGCAGAGGAGATACATATTCTTCCTTCAAATGGAATGTCGAGCATTTCAATGGAACCGATTATGATGAAGGGACCGTCCGGACAGGGATTTTCAAAATTCTGGGCGACCATAAAGGATGGAATGATAATGTCGATCTCGAATTCGGCAATTATGATTACCTTATGTTTGCCAATATTGATTATAACCATCCTGTCGTGAGGGAGGAAATGATTAAATGGGGCAAATGGCTGACTGAGACCTTGCAATGTGACGGATACCGATTGGATGCTGTTAAGCATATTGATTACACGTTTATTCGAGACTTTGCCCTTGAGATGCATCAAACTCATGGCGATCATTTCTATATGTTTGGCGAGTATTGGAATCCCGATTTGAGGGCTTGCCAGGAATATTTGCAAAAGGTTGAATTTACCGTTGATTTAATTGATGTCCCTCTCCACTTCAAGCTTCATCATGCCTCACAGGCCGGTCGTGATTTTGACTTACGAACCATCTTTGATGATACCCTCGTCCAAGCGAACCCGCTAAATGCCGTCACCTTTGTTGATAATCATGATTCCCAGCCTGGTGAATCGCTCGAGTCCTGGATTCAGGATTGGTTCAAGCAATCCGCTTATGCTTTGATTCTCTTGCGTCATGATGGCTATCCATGTGTCTTCTATGGCGATTATTACGGAGTCGGCGGTGAAGAACCGGTCGGACGCAAAAGCAAATTGATCGACCCTCTTCTTTATGCTAGGGTTCATAAAGCCTACGGAGAGCAGGTTGATTACTTTGATCATCCAAATACCATCGGATGGGTACGGATGGGCACAAGCGAGCACGAGCGTTCAGGCTGTGCCATTGTTATCTCCAATGGTGATAATGGCGAAAAGCGCATGTTCGTCGGTGAGGAGCGCGCCGGCGAAATGTGGGTGGATTGTACAGAGAACCGAGGCGATACCGTTGAAATAGGTGATGACGGCTGGGCTGTCTTCCCTGTTAACGGGGGAAGCGTATCAGTCTGGATTCTTCCTGACTAGGAAGGCGCGAATTTACCGCACTAAATTATAGGATAGAATAGCCGGCTTGGATGTTTGCGGGTCAGTTACGATATTTGTTTCTATATCGAATACTTCTCGCAGCACTTCTCGGCTGATTACTTTCTCTGCAGTTCCCTGGCAGATGAGCTGTCCCTTCTTCACAGCAATCAATTCATCCGCAAAACGGCTTGCATGATTCAAGTCATGAATGACCATGACAATCGTGCGGCCGTCTTTTTGGTTCAGTTTTCCGAGAAGCTCTAGTACCTCTAATTGGTGAGCCATATCAAGATAGGTTGTCGGTTCATCTAGCAGGAGGATATCCGTCTCTTGGGCAATGGCCATGGCAATCCATGCTCTTTGGCGCTGCCCTCCTGACAGGGAATCGACTGGGGTATCCTTAAATGCGGACAGTCCTGTTTCTTCTATCGCCCATTCCACCATTTCAAGATCATGAGCCGTAAAGCGGGAGAAGCCGGACTGATAAGGAGTCCTTCCATAAGAAACAAGATCCTGAACGGTTAAATCCTCCGGTGCATGCGGGGATTGCGGGAGGATAGCCAATTGCCGGGCCAGCCCTTTCGTGGACATACGGTGAATATCCTGCCCGTCTAAATAAACTCCCCCGCCGCTTGCCTTATGAAGGCGTGCCATCGTTTTGAGAATGGTCGACTTCCCACAGCCATTCGGTCCGATGATGGCCGTGATTTCTCCCTTTTTTATTTCCATATTTAGTTTAGGAACGATGATTTTCCCTTCATATCCGATTGTCAGATCACGTGCAAACAGGCTCATTTCCCCGTCACCCTTCTTTCCTTCTTTATTTCGTTTTAAGCAATAAATAGATAAAATAAGGAGCGCTCAAGATTGACACGATTATTCCAGCCGGTATATCAACCACTAGCAGATTCTTGCCAAGCATATCTGCCAGTATCAAGATGAGCGAACCAATCATCGCTGCAGTCGGCAAAAGATATTGATGCTTCGGTCCAACTAGCTTGCGCGCAATATGGGGTGAAATTAAGCCTAAAAAGGCAATGCCCCCGCCTGCTGCTACTCCCAGCCCTGCGAGCGCTACGGCAAGCACAATCAATGTCAGCCTCTCTCTTTCCGTGCGGATGCCAAGACCTGTTGAGACAAGCGGCCCCAGGTTCAGAACATTTAATACATGTGATTTATAGAGAATGACTGGGATGAGCAAAAGAAACCACGGTGCAAGCGCCCATACGTATTTCCATTGAGTCGCCCACAGATCCCCTGACAGCCATGTTAAAGCCTTCATGAAATCATGCGGGTTCAGCCTTAGCTGCAAGGCCGTCAAGATAGCTGTTATGCCTGCATTGATGCCGATGCCTGTAAGGAGAAGGCGAATCGTATGCAGGCCTTGCTTCCATGAAAGAAAAAGTATCAAGACTGCCGTCAGCATAGCGCCTAAAAAAGCAAAGAACGGCATTGCAAATGTACTTAAAAGACTCATATTGCTGAGGGAGCCTTGAAATAGCGTAATATAAAGCACAACCATTAATCCTGCTCCGGCATTGATGCCGAGAATCCCCGGCTCAGCCAATTCATTGCGTGTCACTGTCTGCAGCACCGCTCCTGATAAGGCCATGCCTGTTCCAACCATCAGGGCAAGAATGATAGCCGGAAGTCTGATTTCAAGCAGAATCAATTCCTGCTTTGGTGTCCCTTGTCCAATAATCGTTTGCCAAACCTCAATTGGCGAGATTGAAACTGTGCCGACATTAAAGCTGATGAGACAAGCAGCGATAATCAGGAAACTAAGCAAGGTCCATATGAGCCGGACTTTTCTTTGCTGACTCATGAAAACAGCCTCCTTCCATTCTGCCTGACCATATATAGAAAGAACGGTACGCCGATGACAGCCGTCAAGACGCCGATAGGTGTTTCATATGGTGCGTTAATCGTACGCGATATCGCATCTGCACCAACCAATAGGGTGCTTCCTAAGAGAGCAGCCACAGGCAGTAATTTGCCGTACTTGCCCCCTATCGCCATTCGCGTAATATGCGGGATAACCAAGCCGACAAAACCAACCGTACCTGAGACAGCAACTGCACTGCCAGTGAGCATCAAAACGGCTATCACGCCCATTGTCCGCACGAGACCAATATGGACGCCAAGGCTCTTTGTGATTTCCTCCCCGAGTGATAATAGGGTCAAAGCCCTGGAAATAGAGAAGGCAATGAACAATCCCACAGTCCCCATGATGAGCAATAGCTTCACATCGGTCCAGCTGCTTGCCGAAAGATCACCTGCATACCAGAAGCTAATATTTTTGGAGACATCAAAATAAAGCGCAATGCTTGTCGTTAAGGAGCTTAGGAACATTCCTGTCGCCATACCGGCAAGCGCCAGCTTTACCGGGGTAATGCCGCCCTTAGCCAGAATAGACAGGGAGAAAACAAACAATACAGCAAGTCCTGCACCAGCCATTGAAGCAAACATCGTCTCCAGCTTCGATAATCCTGGGAAAATGGTCAATACTAACACTAAAGCGAAGGCAGCCCCATTGGAAACGCCTAATAGGGAAGGCTCTGCCAGTACATTTCGTGTCAAAGCCTGCATCACTGCACCGGATACGGCTAAAAAAGCGCCGACAAGGGCTGCAGCAATTGCTCTTGGCAGGCGGATATCCCAGATGATGTCATGCGTTATATTATTATGTGCGCGATGGAAAAGAGCCTCCCAGATAGTTGAGAGCCCATATAGTTTCGTGCCTATCATGAGTGAGACCATTAAAACAACAGCCAACAGAATGACGGCCAGCACCGTAACCAAGCTCATTCTCTTGATGCCCCTGCCTTTTTCTTTATTGTAACCCTGCATCGGCAACCAAATCCTTTACCTGAATTAAACGATTTTTTCTATTTGGAAGTTAAATTCCATTGACTTTGTAAATGAGAATAATTATCATTCAGTATAACCAGTATATTTTACAATTTAAAGGAGGATTAATCAATGGTAATAAGTAAGAAATCATGGTTTACAATGATATGCCTTGCGTGCCTGATGCTTGTTCTTGGGGCATGCAGTTCAAATAACAGCTCGGAGGAGAGCAGCTCTGAGAAAAAGGTGACAGATGCTGTCGGAGAAATGACATTTCCAGCAAATCCAAAGAAAATTCTTGCTCCTAATATGGAGGATTATCTTGTGACACTTGGCCTTACTCCTGCAGCTCAATGGTCAATCGGTACCTCTGTTCATACATACCTGCAAGATAAGCTTGCTGATGTTCCATTGATTTCATGGGATATGCCAATTGAGGATGTTATTGAAGCGGAACCGGACCTAATCATGTTCGAGTCCGAAGCTGCCATCCAAGAAGGCATGTATGAGGAATATACTAAGGTTGCCCCAACCTATGTATTTAAATCTGAGGATACAGAGGACTGGAGAACACAATTAACGGTTATGGGTGAGCTTTTCGGCAAGAAAGATACAGCTGAGAAGGCAATTGAGGATTATGAGCAAAAAGCAGAGGACGCAAAAGCTCAAGTAAAAGAGGCCATTGGGGATGAATCAGCGGCAATCATTTGGGTGACAGGCGGGCAATTCTTCGTGTTTGAAGGAGATCGTTATGCCTCTAATGTACTCTATAAGGACCTTGGCATTAAAATGCCTACCTATATTAGTGATTTAGGCGAAAGTCAGGATGTTTGGCAAGCCATTTCTCTTGAGGCATTGGCTGATTTAGATGCTGACCATTTATTTATTGCAGCAGCAGCTAATGAAGAAGGAATTGAAACATTGGAGAAAAGTTCTGTATATAAATCCATTCCTGCTGTAGAGAAGGATCAAGTGTATTTCTTCGAGGATTCCAGCAACTGGACGACAAATGCAAAAATCGCAAATGATGTGACGATCGATTTAGTGTTAGAGTCTATTAAGAAATAATCATAAAAATTTAGGCTGTCCCGTTGGGGGCAGCCCTTTTTAAATTTACCAAGTTCACTGCTTGAGCTGGTTCATTCGTATAAGGATTCGCGGCGGTCCTTGTAAACTGGGATGAGCTCCCTCACTCTTCTGACTTCGTCAAGGTCGACCTCCGCATAGCCTATTCCTTCTTCCTCGCCTCCGTTTAAGATGACCTCTCCCCAAGGGGCAATAACCATGGAATGACCGTTGAAGATATTCTTCGGGTCTGCTCCGACACGATTGACAGCAACGACATACATTTGATTTTCAATCGCACGGGCTTTAAGTAGAATCTCCCAATGGTCGATACGGGGCTTCGGCCATTCAGCTGGGACAAAGAGGATATTGGCCCCGCCGAGCGCATGCTTGCGAATCCATTCCGGGAAGCGGATGTCATAGCAGATCACACCGCCGCATAGCATACCATCGATTGGAAAGAAATTTGATCTCTGTCCAGCCTCCAAATAGTGATGCTCATCCATCAGAGTGAATAGATGGGCTTTATCATACTCTCCCACTTGATTTCCTTGGCGGTCAAAAATGAACATGGAATTATAGTAGCCTTCTTTCCTTTTTACCGAGACCGAGCCGCCGATGATGTTTACCTGATATTTTGCAGCAAGCGCTGATAGAAGCTCCTTTGTATTCTGTCCGTCCTGGTCAGCAATCTGTGCCAGCTCATCAAGCTGATAGCCGGTATTCCACATTTCTGGAAGGACAATGACATCAGCTCCATTCTCAGCAGCTTCCTCCATCATCCTTTTCGCCTTCTCTCGGTTGGCGTCCGGTTCTCCATACTTAATATCCATTTGCAAACAAGCGATTTTCATCAGCCGCCCCACCCCCTGATCTTTGTTATATCAAGGGTATCGGACTTTGATGCGCGCCGCAAGCAATTAAAAAAAGGAGCAGGCGATCCATTCGCTTGCTCCCATTCCTGCTTATTTCACAGCAGGCTCATCTTCTTTATATCCGTTCGGGTTTTTCTTTTGCCAGTTCCAAGAATCACGGCACATATCTTCAAGATTTAAATCTGCTGTCCAGCCAAGCAATTGGGCTGCCTTGTCAGCATTGGCGTAGCATACCGCAATATCCCCCGGTCTTCTATCCACTATTTCATAGGGAATTTGCTGTCCGCTCGCTTTCTCAAAGGCATGGACAATATCGAGCACACTGTAGCCTGTTCCTGTCCCAAGGTTGAACGCTTCAACACCTGTTTTATCATTAATATACTCAAGTGCCTTCAAATGGCCCTTTACAAGGTCTACAACGTGGATGTAATCACGTACGCCTGTACCATCATGGGTATCATAATCATTTCCGAAGACTGAAAGCTTTTCGCGCTTCCCGATGGCTACCTGCGTGATATATGGCATCAAGTTATTCGGAATGCCATTCGGATTCTCACCGATTCGACCTGTTTCATGAGCACCGATTGGGTTGAAATAACGAAGTAAGGCAATGCTCCATTCAGCATCAGAAACATACACATCGCGTAGAATCTCTTCAATCATCAGCTTTGTTCGTCCATATGGATTTGTCGCTGACAATGGGAATGACTCATCAATCGGCACACGGTCCGGCATACCATATACAGTTGCGGAAGAGCTGAAGACAAGCTTCTTCACACCGTGGCTAGCCATGATACGGCATAGATTCAATGTACCTGTAATGTTATTCTCATAATATTTCAGCGGAATGGCTACAGACTCCCCAACAGCCTTAAGCCCTGCAAAATGGATAACCGAATCAATTGGATATTGTTCGAACAATTCGTTCACTGCTTCATAATCGAGAAGGTCGACCTGATGGAATGGGAAGTCCTTTCCGGTTAATTCCTTTACTCGATCAATCGCTTCTCTTTGACTGTTTGAAAGATTGTCCAAGACAACAATCTCGTAGCCTGCATTCAAAAATTCAACTGCTGCATGGCTGCCGATGTATCCGGCTCCGCCTGTAATCAAAATAGTCATTCCGTTCCCTCTTTTCCTATCAAACTATATACTCAATAATATCTGAAACTTCGTGTTATGGAAAGATAAGAACAATGGGGTTGAAAGCGCTCTTGATCTATTTCTTTGCCAAATGTAAGACTTAAACGGAAATAATGTGAGCAAAAAGTGAATCATCTGTCTTCCCTTATACGTATGATTAGAGTAAGTAAATTAACAAAGGAGTGTATTATGGGGTATTTAATCCTTTATTCATTGATTATCGGAATTATTTCAGCTTTTGTCCTGCTGCCAGTTACCAGTAATGAGAGGCTTCACATTCGCCTAACAGGCAGATTGCGAGTACAGGCTTTTGGCGGACTCGCCATCCTCTGTTTGATCGGATTTTTTCTATATTACTACATAACGAATCAAGACTTAAATGTGACATCTCTCTGGCTCCCAGCCCTGATTTTCACAGCTGTTGGTGTTTTGCTGTCAAGCGGGCTTGAGCAAAAAATCAAGGGCATTCTATTTCTCATCAGTTTATTAGCGAGTGCCTATCTCCTATCCGCCTTTATGTTCAATGCAAATGAGAAATATGACATTTCCAAGATGGAGACGAAAACGGAGATCAAGACATTTGACGAGAAGGAGACACCTGCGAGCGTCCCGCCTGATTTCGCCCGCAACAAAATGAAGAAGGCCTTTGGCCAGGTACCGAACACAAGCTATTACGAGCTTGGTAACCTGCAAATCCAAAAGGTGAATGGAGAGTATGTGTATATCGCTCCGGTTGAATTCTCAGGCTTCTTTAAATGGTTCAAAGGCAAGGAAACACCGGGTTACTTTATGCTGAGCGCAACGGACTCCACCGCTAACCCGACCTTCGTTAAGTCGGAAATGGCCTACACCCCTTCTTCTTATTTCAACAAGGAAACAGAGCGCTGGTTTAGGCTTCAATATCCGACCTACATCTTCTACGGGGATGTTCAGCTTGAAATAGATGATAATGGCAATCCATTCTATGTTCAGTCCTATGGCGACTTTATTTCTGCCCGTAATGGCTTCTCCGTTAAAGGTGTCGCTGTGATGGATGCTAAAACAGGCAAAACAAAAGCCTATTCGCTAGAGAAGGCCCCTGAATTCATTGATGGTGCTGTAGCACCGGAGGCCGTCAGTCTTCAGAACAGCTACTTCGGTAATTATGTACACGGCTTCTGGAATAGCTATTTTGGGAAATCTGACGTTAAGCTCCCTTCCGATGAAGGAACAGAGGCAAATGTCAGTCCGATTTTCGATGAGAATGGCGTGATGTACTATTTCACCGATTTCACGAGTCCGAAAGAAGGAGTCGACTCCATGCTCGGATATGCATTGACAAACGCTCGGACTGGTGAGGCAACGTATTATACCGGCAGTCTAGAGGAATCCTATATGGATTCAGAGGGAGCACTCCAAATCATCGAAAAGGCCTTCATCGAGAAGAAATGGAAGGGCCAAATGCCAATCCTCTATAATTTCTACGGCGAGGCCAGCTGGCTGACAGCTGTACTCGATTCAAATGGATATCTGCAGAATTACCATATTGTATCTGCTGCCAATCCTGAGATTACTGCCTATGCTTCATCACCAGCAGAAGCCTTGAAATTATATAAGACCGCTCTCCAAAAAGGCGGCGGAACCGTATCAGGTTCCTCTTCCTCAGAGGAAAAACAGGTGAGTGGAAAGGTTTTGCGGGTTTACAAAGAGAAATCAGGGGAAAATACTATTGTATCCTTCTTGCTTGATAACCGCCAAAGCTATACGATGTCATCTGAAAAGGAACCGCTCATTATTTACCTGCTGGAGGGAGATGAGGTATCCATCACCTATATGGATACAGGAGAAACGTTTTTACCGGTAAATACCATTGAAATTGATAACCTGAAATAATATAAATGAATGTAAGAGATCAGGCCATCATTTTCCTGGTCTCTTCTTGTTAACTTATTAGAGACATTCTTTTCTATTTAAATTATTTCAGAATTTTTTAAAAACAGTTACATATTCACTCTTTCCACCTATCATAAAATCCCTTTCACTTGTGCAATCTAAGCATGGCAAATGTACTTTTATCAGCTTCTTACAGCAGTTTGATACCAAAGAATATATCCAGATCCCTATATTTCTATAATTTGGCATGGAAAGAAATTCATTGCAAAAGAATAGAAATTTTTTATATACTCATAAAGACATGCATTTTTTGCTCTTTTCCTCAATCACTTTTTCTATTCGAGAATGTGTCTATATAGAGAGGGTTTCTTAACGAATTTTTAAAGGAGGCTCCAACATGAAGAAATTTTCCAAGTTAATGTTATCGTTAGCGATAGCGGTTATCTCGGTTGCTTCATTTGTATTCCCAAACCTCACAAGTGCGGAGGGAAAAACATATACAATCGCAACAGATATCACGTTTGCTCCTTTTGAATTCCAAGATACAAATGGCGAATTCGTCGGTATAGATATCGATTTGCTGAATGCAATCGCGGAAGATCAAGGATTTAATGTGGAAATTAAGCCGCTCGGTTTCAATGCAGCGGTACAAGCTCTTGAATCAAAACAAGTGGACGGCGTAATTGCCGGCATGAGCATCACTGATGAACGTAAACGTAAATTTGATTTCTCTGATCCCTATTTCGAATCTGGCGTCGTTATGGCTGTCGCTGAAGGAAATGAGGACATAACTTCTTATGAAGATCTAAACGGCAAGAAAGTAGCAGTTAAGACTGGTACAGAAGGTGCAAGCTTTGCTCAAAGCATCCAGGATGAGTACGGCTTCAAAATTGTCACATTCGATGATTCTGCCAATATGTATGATGATGTTAAAACTGGCAACTCTCAAGCCGTCTTTGATGATTATCCGGTCCTTGCTTACGGGGTAGCTCAAGGCAATGGTCTTCAGATTGTCACTGAAAAAGAGGTTGGCGGCTCTTATGGATTTGCTGTCGCTAAAGGTGAGAACACTGAGCTTCTTGAAAAGTTCAATGATGGTCTCGCTAACCTTGAAGAATCTGGTGAATACCAAGATATTCTTGATAAATATTTAGAAGCGAAGAAAAGCTCTGATACAGAAAATGGCTTCTTCGGCTTGTTGAAGGAAAGCTTCCCAAGTCTCATGAAGGGCTTAAAAATGACGTTGATCTTAACGGTCGTTTCGCTTATTATCGCCTCTATTTTGGGTGTATTATTCGGTCTATGCCGTGTGGCGCACAACTCTGTGCTTCGCGCAATCGGGACCATTTACGTAGATATATTCCGCGGTACGCCGTTGATTGTCCAAGCATTCTTCATCTACTTTGGATTGCCGGCTGCACTTGACTTCCGTATTTCGGCTGTAACAGCAGGTATTATCACCTTAAGCTTAAATGCTGGTGCCTATATGGCTGAGATTGTCCGCGGAGGGATTGAATCTGTTGATAAAGGACAGATGGAAGCGGCTCGAAGCCTTGGACTTCCATACAAAACGGCTATGGCGAAGGTTATCCTTCCACAGGCCATCCGTTTAATGATTCCATCAATCATTAACCAATTCATTATTACCCTGAAGGATACATCCATCCTTTCAATTATCGGCATCAATGAGCTGACGCAAAGCGGTAAGATTATCATCGCCCGTAACCTGGAATCCTTCCAAATGTGGCTCATCGTCGGTGTTATGTACTTTATCATCATCATGATTTTGACAAAAGTATCGAACCGTATGGAAAGGAAGATCCAAAATGGGAAAGCTTAAAGTAAGAGGATTAAAGAAATCATACGGACAGCTTGAGGTACTAAAGGATATCAGCCTTGAAGTCAAAGAAGGCGAAGTCATCTGCTTAATTGGTCCATCTGGTTCTGGTAAAAGTACCCTGCTCCGCTGCTTAAACTTACTTGAAGATGTCAACCAAGGTGAGGTTGAAGTCGATGATGTGATCATCACAGATAAAAAAACGGACATCAACAAAGTCCGCGAAAATATCGGGATGGTCTTCCAGCATTTCAATCTCTTCCCTCATATGACGGTGCTTGAGAATATTACGCTGGCACCGGTTCAATTGAAAAAGGCAACAAAAGAGGAAGCTGAGAAGCAAGCCCATAAACTGCTTGCTCAAGTTGGACTTGAAGATAAAGCAAATGCCAAGCCGGCACAATTATCCGGCGGTCAAAAGCAGCGTGTTGCGATTGCACGCGCTCTAGCAATGAACCCAGATATCATGCTCTTTGATGAACCGACAAGTGCCCTTGACCCAGAGATGGTCGGCGAGGTATTGAATGTTATCAAGCAATTGGCTAACGAGGGTATGACAATGGTCATCGTAACCCATGAAATGGGCTTTGCGCGTGAGGTTGCCGATCAAGTCATCTTCATGGACGGCGGCTATGTTGTTGAGAAGGGAACACCAACAGAGATCTTCTCCAACCCGCAGCATGAACGTACGCAGGATTTCTTGAACAAAGTATTATAAGAATAAAGACCAAAGCTGCCACAAAAGTGGCAGCTTTTTCCATTCCCCTCCATTGGTAAATAATAACTCCATAGACCTTTATAGGACGATGTTCAGATTATGATATGATAGTGTCATGTCATTTTTGTACGAGGAGTGTGTATTAGTAGTGGAATTTATCGAAATTATCAAGTATGTCCTCCTAGGACTGCTTCAAGGGATTACCGAACCAATCCCTGTATCCTCCAGCGGACATTTGGTTATCTTCCAGCACTTTTTCAACATGGAGATACCAGGGCTCAGCTTCGAGCTATTCGTGAACTTCGCATCCTTAATCGCTGTCGTGATTATTTATCGACATGATTTAGCCAGAATGATTAAGAACGGATTCGAATTCCTCTTCTCATCTGAAAAGACAGATGAAATGAAGAAGGATTTCTATTTCATTCTTTACCTCATTATCGGCACCATTCCAGCGGCCGTCATTGGGATGCTGTTTGAGGACCAAATCGCCTCTATCTTTAAAGGCGTACGTGTTATCGGGTTCACCCTTATCATTACTGGTATTGCCTTATGGCTCATTCGAAATCTTAAAGGCCGGAAAACAGAAGGTGAGCTCAGCTTTAAGGATGCCATCATTGTCGGCTGCGCGCAGGCTGTTGCCTTGATTCCTGGAATCAGCCGCTCCGGTGCAACCGTTGTTGCCTCTATGGCAATGGGAATGAATCGTGAGACTGCCTTAAAGTTCTCCTTCTTCCTTTACATTCCCATCAGTCTAGGCGGAATGATCCTATCCGTTTCCGACTTAGTAACGGATCCAACCATTAATCAACTGATGGTACCGTACCTATTTGCGTTCGTTACTTCCTTAGTTGCCTCTTACTTCTCTTTGAAATGGTTTATGAACATCATGCAAAAAGGGAAGCTTGGCTATTTCTCCATATACTGCTTTATCGTCGGTACATTAGTCATTATTTTCGCTTAAGGCATCGCTGTAAAACGTATCACAATCCCTCTGTAAGATCTTTGATAGATCCTGAAGAGGGATTTTTTATGTTTATATGGCTGCGCTTCCCCTGACCTCAATCCCTTTACACTCCCCTGTCCCATTTGCTAAAGTATAATAGTTACCAAAGGTAACCAAATGGCGTGGAGGTACATACAATGAAGGGATTTCAGGAATTCTTCTATCAATTTATGCTTGTTTATCGACCGTTTGAAAATCAGCTGAACGCTATCCTCAGCAAACATCAGATACAGCGTGCCCAGTGGACGGTTCTCTTTTATCTGGCGAAGTATGAATCCGTTACGCTCGTGGAGCTGTCTCATTACCTTGGTGTTGAGAAACCAACGACGACCCGCACGGTCCACCGCCTGCAGGAGCAGGGCTATGTCGAGCAGATTGCCAGCACGGATAAACGAGAGAAGCGAATGCAGCTCACCAGGAGCGGCAAGAGCGTTTATCAGGATATTCGCATTGTTGTCGATCAATTTGAACAAGAGATTTTACAGGGGATCAAAGAGGAGAAACTCACGGACGCGATTCATGTTCTTAAGCAGATTCGCACCAATTTATTAAAGGGGGAATAAACATGGCCGAGCTAAAGGACAGATTATGGACAAAGAACTTTGTTCTTATTTCGTTCATTAACTTCCTGCTCACACTTGTCTTTTACTTACTTGTTGTTACTATTGCCATGTATGCCGCCGATACGTATCATGCAACCGCAAGCCAAGCCGGGCTTGTTACCGGAACATTTATCATCGGAACATTGATCAGTCGTCTGTTTATGGGCCGGCTCATCAGCCAGTTTGGCCGCAAACGAACCTTATGGGTGGGAGCGCTGTTATTTACGCTGACCACTCTTCTTTACTTTTTCGAGTTCGGCATCGCTTTCCTGCTGTTCACTCGTTTCGTGCACGGACTTGCACTTGGAATGGCCAGCACCGCATCCGGTACGATTATTGCCCAAATCATTCCGGCCTCCAGAAAAGGAGAAGGAATCGGTTATTATAGCATGAGCGCAACACTTGCCACCGCCTGCGGACCGTTCATCGGTCTGTTGATGAGCCAGCACACAACATTCGCCAATATCTTTCTTTTCTGCCTGGTACTCGGCGCCATCTCGCTGACGCTCTCTCTCTTTGCGCATATTCCGCCGCTTGAGACTGAAGCATTGACACCACAGACAAAAGGGATCAAGCTTTCAGACTATCTGGAGCCAAAGGCGCTCCCGATTGCCTTCATCACGCTCGGCATTGCCTTTAGCTATTCAAGTGTCCTTTCTTTCCTGAATTCCTATGCAGCTGAGAGAAACCTAACGGAGGCCGCCAGCTTTTTCTTTGTCATCTATGCTGTCTCCATTCTATTGTCACGTCCATTCACCGGACGGTTGATGGACATAAAGGGACCAAACGTGATTATGTATCCAGGCTTCATCCTGCTTGCAATAGGGATGCTGCTGCTCGGTACGGCGTCCAATGCCCTTACGCTGCTATTATCTGGTGTGTTAATTGGCCTTGGCTTTGGAAATATGCAATCCTGCACACAGGCGATTGCCATCAAGCTGACACCGCCTCATCGTATGGGACTCGCTACTTCAACCTTCTATATCTTTTTAGACGGCGGTCTTGGCTTTGGACCATCACTGCTTGGACTCATTGTACCTTTCACCGGATTCAGTCATTTATTTATTTACTTAGGGGTTTGCTCCTTATTCCTCATCTTCCTATACAATCGGCTGCACGGCAGGAAGGAACGAGAAATCCGGTCGCAAGAGCAATCCACTATTTCAATTTGAGATTAATTCGGCCCGCCGGCTTCAAGAGCATAAATGCCCTCAATCATGCACAATCTATCATTAACACTTTTATTAGAGGAGGAATTCATCATGAAAATAGCTATGGCGAGTGATCATGCTGGATATGAACTGAAACAAGAGATTAAAGAAATTCTAGAAGGACAGGGGCATGAGATCGTCGATTTTGGCGCACACAGCACAGAAGCAGCTGACCTGCCAGACTCCATCTACCCTGCTTCTATTGCCATTGCACGCGGGGAAGCAGAGCGCGGCATTTTCATCGATGGCGTCGGCTATGGCAGTGCGATGATTGCGAATAAAATCTACGGCCTGAACGCCGTTGTCTGCCAGGATCCATTCTGTGCCAGACTGGCTCGCGAGCACACAAACAGCAATGTGCTCTGTTTAGGCGGTAAAATCATCGGCTCAGCGATTGCCCACGAGATTGTCGATGTATGGATGAAGACTGACTTTATGGGAGATGTGGAAAAGTACGTCCGCCGTGTTAAGAAGGTCGATGAGATATCAGAGAAGCATCTGAGAAAGCTTTCTGAAATTGAATCATAACCCTTTTACATAAGGGGCTGGTACAAAACGAAATAAATGATTGTCATTTATTCTTCCTATTCAATAGCAGGAAGAAATACACGTTTGTTCCATTCCGCGAAATGCACTCGCTTTCTGTGGGGAGGAAGGCTTGAGCCTCCTCGGCGCTTACGCTTGTGGGGGTCTCAGACTTTTCCTCTCTTCCCAGCGGAGTCGATTGCATTTCGTTCCATTCCACCCCCTCACTAATAATAGAAAGCCACAATCATCAACTAATGCATGTACAACAACAAATAAAGACCCGAATAATTAAACTGTAGATT
>NZ_JBJEFJ010000045.1:0-3157 GCF_051873915.1 Pradoshia sp. | reverse complement strand
TGGGTACCCTTTACCGAAGATCGCTAGGAATAACGCATCTCGCTTGGCTGTGGAGCTTTTGGAATCACGACCGAAGATAACGGATTTCTCATCGTTGAACCCTGTTACTTCCCTGTCCATGAATTCCGCTGTGATTTCTTCGTTACTGAAATCCACTCCATCTTCTTTTGTGCTACCGCTGATATCCGGGCGCATAAACATCCCTTTAGGAAGTCCGACCCACTCTTTAGAACCATCTTCATACGTTCTAGCGAAGATAGCTGCTACATAAGGTGGCGTATCCGTTGAACCGAACGAAGCTAAACCGTCTTGTGTAGCCTCAAGTCCGAATAGTTGAATCTTGTCCTCTTCCGGCACTTTGTGGAACGCTGATGTAACGGATACATCTCCATTGGAAACCGCTAATTCCGCGACTTTGTTGTCACCATAAGCACGGACGATTTCTTGGGACATTTCCACTGTGATTTCTTGAAGGAATTTCACTCGCTCGATGTCACCTTCTACAAGATCGCTGTCATTTAAAACCGCATAGTAAAATTCATCTACACCCGTTGATGCTCTGTAATTTTTGTTTTCTGCCAACTTAATCACTCCTTATAAAATATAAAAGACACCTATACAGTGTCTAAATCTTCTCGATATGCTTTTCCTCTGTACCTTCTGGCATCCCGGAAGGTGTTTGTCGCTTTATCCCATTCTGGCTGCATGCTGCTGGCATGATGAAAGCCTAATTTATCCCACATAATCTTACGGATACGGGCGGCTATTTCATCTCTTTTCTTACGGTCACCCTTCACCCAAACCTCGATGTGTACATAATAATCATCTGTAAGCCATTGGTTGTCTGCGTAATCATCAGGTCGGGGTGCATCCACTTCTTCAAGTACGATGGTTGGTCCCATAAGGCTCCCGGTTGCTGGATAGTCATAATACTTGATGCGGGTTCCTACTTCTTTATTGATAAAGGAATCGGCTTTCAGCGCATTATAAACGGTTTCTAAAATATCCATTACAATCCATCCTTTAGCGATTGCTTGATGACATTGCGGTATTCCTTCTCTGCGTTGCGCAAAGACCTAGCGATTGCTCCTTTACCTCTAGGTTTAGGGTTATTGATTGTTCCCCATTCATTTAAGTGAATGATGCGATAACGACCTTTAGGTCCCTTCCAGTGAACCCTCACTGTCCTAGCGCCATTTAAAGTGACCGGCTTGGAAATATTGGTTTCTTCAATTGACGCCCCTGTGTCTTTGAAGGATTCAAACTGCGATTTTTGCTCCTTGACGACTACCTCAGCACCCCTTGCTAACGCTTTGTCGCTCACCTTTTGGAGATGTTGAGGGCCGAACCGTCTTTCTAATTCTTCGATTAACTTCTTTTGGCCTCTGATGGATACACTCATGATGATAAATCTCCAATGATTTTGACAAAGCGCCTGTCTTGCAAGTCTGAAAGTACCTTCGTGATGTTGTAACGCCTATCCGCAAACTCGGGGGCTTCTATAGAGAAATAATGCTTATTGCTCGGGATATAGTCAGCTAGTGGGTCCCTGATGGTGACGGTGATGTCATCCAAGGTTCCGTTTGACTTTGCTTGTTCTATATCCTTCTGCCAAACTTCATCCACCTTAGCCCATGCGGTGTAAACCACTTGCTTCTCCGATTCCCCCGGCTCCGGTCCCTCATTCTCTACATACTCGTAAAAGGTAACGGGTGTGCGAAAGTCTCCGGCATTGAACCGAGGCTTTTTATATTCAAACTTGATCATTTACATCACCTTCACTGTCAGGCAACAAGGAAAAGGAGAAGCTATGCAGCTCTTTCAGGAAATTCCCTTGGAAGAACTCGAGCGCATCGTTATATGTGTATCTAGCACGTTCGAAAACCAGTTCCTTACCCGAAAGGTTACTATTGATGTCAAACTCTCCACAATCCCGTTTAATCGCCTCATAGGAGGAAGATAACAGCCGTTCTAGGTTACCATCCTCCATTGAATGAGTTATGTGCATGCGTTCTTTGAATTGTTCTACTATTTGAGGCGCTACCATTTAGCTCACCTCCGTTTTATGCTCCTGCTGGTGCAGTATCAAAAGAAATATTTAGGTTGTAAACAAGCGCCGTTTTGTTATCTTCTGGCTTACCATTTGCAAATTGTTTGATAGTGTAAAGTGTTGCATCTTCGATAGCGAGCGTTTGGTCAAACTTCTTAAGTTGGTATCCACCAGCGATAGCAGCTGTGTATTTACCTTGTACAAAGAACAACGCTTTGCCTGCTGGAACCTCTTCTGATTCCACAACACGAATGTTATAAGGCAACGCCATTACCCATTGACCGTTAGCTGTTTGAATAGTGTTACGAGCTTGTACACCGATTGCATCAATTGGATTAACAACCATGATAATGCGGTTTAGCACTTTACGAGAATCGCCTTTTTCGTCAGTAGACAGCGCTTTAACTACTCCGTAAAGCTCACCAGCGACCACCTCACCGTATTGAGAAGGAGCGAATGTCAATGTGCCAGAAGAAGCTTTATCTGTTACGGCACCGTTAGCACCAACGTTTTTCATTAGACCAATAGGTTCATTGCTTGCAGGACCACGGCCGTTCACATAACCGTATTCCAAACCAACAGAGTAAGATTCTACGAGCAACGTGCGGACATAACGCTCAACCCACTCAGGTCCAAGGTCTAGCATGTCATTTGGAATAGCAGCGAATGCAGTGAGTTTCAATTGACCGATTTGTTCTTCACCGAATGCAGCATTAACTTGACCTTTGATTTCTCCGAAGAGTGGTCCCCATGCGAATGCTTTAGTCGGGTCAGAAGTAATGTAGCGTGTAACCGCTCCTAGGTCTTGAATGCCAAGCGCACCAAGCAATGGATGTTCTTGTACCAAGTCCTCGAAAATACGCTCTCTAGTCGTTACAGGAAGGATAGAATCATCATTGAAGCCGCCATCCTGTACCACAGCATTGAAGAATTTCATTTCTTCGGATGTTAGTACATTTTGTCCACGTTGTTGCAGGATAGAACGGTCTAGCATGTCATCACTTACTTGTTTGCGGACTGAATCAGTTACATCAGTACGAAGAGCATCAATGTAATTGCTCAACGCTTCGGATTGTTCTTTTTCACTTGCCTCTGGGTTGTTTAACA
>NZ_JBJEFJ010000044.1:13955-17685 GCF_051873915.1 Pradoshia sp. | reverse complement strand
TCAAGGGACATGAATGGTGTGTTCTTCTTGTCCATCACTTGGGAGGTCATGTATGGGATATGGATGAAGCCGCCCTTCATGTTCGGGTACTTCTTGTCAATCATGTAGAGGATTCCGTACATGACATGGTTGCAGACGAATGTGCCGGCTGTGTTGGACAGCGTTGCTGGGACACCGTTGTCGTTCATGTGCTTGACCATTGCCTTTACAGGGAGATTGGAGAAGTAGGCTGCTTGGCCGTCTTCTTTAATAACAGCATCGATTGGCTGGTTGCCTTCATTGTCCTTGATGCGGTAGTCATCGATGTTGATGGCGACGCGCTCAGGGGTGATGTCGAATCGTCCGCCTGCCTGCCCGATTGAGATGATAATGTCAGGGCTATGCTCTTCGATGGCGCGCTCAATCGCTTGGACGGATTTTGTTTGAACAGTCGGGATGATGACCTTGATGATTTCAGCGCCTTGGATACGGTCACTGACTTTCTTGACGGCTTCTTCAGCTGGATTGACGGGTTCTCCGCCAAAGGCATCGAATCCTGTGATTAATACTTTCATCGTCTGATCTCCTTTTGTTGATTATTCTATCTTAAAATCCTAAGAAGTACATAAGCAGAATGTGAACGGCAAGCAAGGATAACGCGATTGGTGCTTGCGCTTTGATGACGCCGTTCTTGTCCTTCATTTCAAGCAAGGCCGCTGGCAGCATATTGAAGTTTGCAGCCATTGGCGTTAATAATGTTCCGCAGTAACCAGCTGTAAGGGCGAGCGTTCCGCAGATGATTGGGTCTCCGCCGATGGCGAATACGAATGGTACCCCGATACCAACCGTGATGACCGCGAATGCAGCAAAGGCGTTCCCCATGATGATCGTGAACAAGGCCATACCGATGCAGTAAGTAGCGACACCAACTAAAGCATTTCCTGTCGGGATGACGTTTGAGATGATAGAGGCAATCTTGTCGCCTACCCCCGCTGCCGTGAACAACACGCCGAGGGATGCCAATAATTGCGGCAGGATGGCGAATGAACCGATTGATTGATACGTTCTGTTTGTGTCTTCCAATAGTTCCTTCGGTTTCGCTTTCGTAATGACAAAGGCAATGAGCAATGCACAGATGGCTGAGATTCCGATAGCGACCGTTCCTGGGAATGGTGTGAAGGTAGCAACGAGCATCGCGATCAGCGCGATGGATAAGGAAGGAATGAAGATCTTTAATCCAAGCTTCTCTGCCTTAAGCGTTGAGAATGTCTCGCTCAATTGAGCCAATGTACCGATATTGATTTGTTTTGTTGCGGAAAGGATTGCAATAATCACGACCAAAATACCGACGACCATGCTTGGGATGTAGTTGCCCGCCATGAAGATGACGGCCAGGATGCCCCAGAAGATAGCTGTTCCGATTCTTGTCTTATGCTGCTTATCCTTTAGCGTAAACACCATGGTGATGCCCATGCATAGACCAATCATGATGTAGAATACTTCAAGTAGTATATTGGAAAGTTGTGTTACATCCATTCTTGCTCACCTCTTACTTTGCTTTGCCTTTTGTGGCGTATTTTTGTTGCAGTTTTCTGTCAACTACGGTTGTTTGAACGACCCAGAAGATAAATGCGATGACCGCTACCGGTACCGCCACTTTTGAAATTTGCAGGGTATCAACGGCATAGCCCATGCCTTCTAATGTGGAAGCAATCAATAATACGCCGGCATTTGCCATAAACACATTCTGTGCGAAGAAGTTCCCAACATTATCAGATGCCGCGGAGTAGGATTTAATTTTCTCGATATCTTTCTCTTCAACGTTTTCTCCGTATTTCGCCACAACCGCACCTTCTGCCATCGGGCTGACGAGCGGACGAACGAATTGCGGGTGACCGCCGAGTGTGACACCCATTCCGATTGTGACTTCACGGATGAATGTGTAACCAGCCAATAGTTTACCTGCTGATAGTTTGCTAGCTTGCTTGATCAGCATAACGGCTTTTGCTTTTAGACCGTAACGCTCACACAAACCAATGACCGGAATGGTGATCATGAACAGGCATGTTACGCGGTTGGCCACGAAAGCATCTCCTAATGTCGTGAGGATTTCCGCAATATTCATATTCGCGACAAGTCCAGTCGAAATACCTGCTACAACGACTACCGCGATCGTGTCCAGCTTCATTGCGAATCCAATGATGATGATAAGGATTCCTAGTAATTCCATCTGAATTTCTCTCCATTTCTAACATTTTTGTTATTTTGCAATAATTTTATCTCATTATATAATCCATTTCCTCTGATTGGGAATGGCTAAAAATTGTCAATCTGTTCGGACAGGATAATGTGCTTTTGCTGAAAAGGAGAGAAAAGACTTGTTATTAGCGGGTTTGCAGCGTTTTAAGAGTAGGTGATTCTTCCTGAAAATAACGGGTTGTAAAGTGTTCTATTTTAAAAAGAGGGGCTGGTGCAGCGCAGTAAAATCATTGTTTTCTAGAACATAAAAGCTCCCCATAAGGGAGCCCTTTATCCATTCACGACTGTCTTTCTGTTCACTATAGCGGCAATCGGGTTGATCAACATCGCACCGATTCCTTGGATAATTGTTTTCACGATGACCTGGCCGAGGATAGCCGCTGGGACCGCCTCCCATGGAAGCATGCCGGCACCAATCGGGCTTAAGCCGATGATGACAAAGATGGCAGAGTCAAGCAATCCGCCGACGATGCCGCTGTAGAATACGCGCCAGCTCATCGGTAATTTCAATCGAGAGTAGATTTCCGTATCGGTCGTCTCCGCAACGGCAAAGGACAGAGCCGAGGCCATCACGATAATGAGCGTGTCGCCGAGCAGGTATGAAACGAGTGCTGACAACAGCAAGGCTGAAGTGATAAATACATAGGTCCGCTTCCGTCCATATTTGTTTTGAACGAGGTCACGCAAAATGAATGTTGCCCCGATGAAAAGCGATCCCATCGGTATGATAAAGATGCCAAACGCAATCGGCACGAATGCTGCTGTCACGACATTGGCCGTCACAATGGACAGTAAATAGAATAGAATTCTCATGCTTTCCCCTTCCTTATCGATGATTCCAGTCATTTACTGTACCATCTTTTAACAAATATTTCCACTGAAATCATTCGCTTTATTTTTCTCTTCTATGCTTTATTAGTATAATGAAAATAGATATAGGCTACATTTATCCCATCAAGTTATGGAGGTCATCGATATGACAGATCTTGAATACAGACAGATGGTTGAGAAGAAGTACGGAATGCCGCTAAAGGATTTGATGTATGAGGTTTGTATCAGGAGTGAGATGGATAATTACGAGGCGGCTGAGGAGCTCGGGGTTCCCCATGCCACATTTATGGAATGGCGGGCAGCCTTTCATTTAGGACCTTATCATTCTGACACGATGAAGGACCTTCCAATTAGTCAGGACCCTGTCATTTCTGCCGCAGCAGATGAGAGCCTGAAATATAGCAATGAGGAGAGCCTGCGCGGATTTGAAGAGCTGTCCCGTCAGATGCTTGCCTTAGCGAAGCAGCATCATGATAAGATGAAGAAAACGGATGCCACCCCGCTCGACCGGGTCAATATTGTTCTATGGGAATCGGTTCTTTATTGTTTGGCCAATTATAAGGATGGAACCTTGCAGAAACAGTATAAGGAATTAAAGAAGAAAATGAAGTAATGGACAAGACATACCCCTGCTTTCCTAAATAGGGGCATGTCTTGTCTT
>NZ_JBJEFJ010000044.1:0-13855 GCF_051873915.1 Pradoshia sp. | reverse complement strand
TATTTATCTATCTATTATGTGAACCCCCAGGTTTCGTAAGGCGCCTGTTCTTTAATCCCTCTACCATCTTGCGCTGGATGCGCAAATATTCTTCCAGCTCGTTCTCGGTCAATTCTTGAAATAGCTCTAAGTAAATATCCTGACCGAGCTTTTCTGCTTCTGCCAAAGCCGTGCTTCCTTTATCCGTGATCTTTAAAAAGACCGTTCTTCTGTCTTCCTCTGTATACTGCCGCTCAGCGAGTTCTTGGGTGACGAGCTTAGTGGAAATATGGGTCACCGCCCCTTTCGTATAGCCAAGCATATCAGCAAGCTCACTTGCTCTTAGCGGTCCTCTTAATCGAAGCTCCGCAAGCACGAGAATAGCCGATATCCCGATTGGATACGAGAATTGAGAGGTGAACCGGACGATATGCTCATTTGAAATGAGCTCGATGGAATGAATCAAGTCGAATAAATTTTCCTGTTCCATATGATGACCTCAACGAAGCTTCGTAGCTCCGCCGTCAACCATGATGGTTTGGCCGGAAATATAGCTAGAATCCTCACTCGCAAGGAAGACAGCGACACGGCCGATATCTTTTTCGACGTCACCGAAGCGGCCCATTGGGATTTTTTGTACGACAGCTTCATAATATTCAGGCTGTGCCTTTTTCCAAGCCTGTACGCCTTCAGAATTTGCGATTGGGCTGATCAAGTTGACGTTGATGCCGAAGCGGCCCCATTCATTGGCTGCTACACGCGTAATCCCGCGAATGGCTTCCTTCGCGGCTGCATAAGCGCCCTGTGTCTCGTCCCCATTGATTCCGGCACCAGATGCGAAGTTAATGATATTGCCTTGTGTCTCCTTCAAATATGGCAGAGCGGCCTTCATTAAATAGAAGGTTGGATAGAATCCTGTTCCAAAGGAAAGATCAAGGTCTTCCTGTGTGGTATCCTCGAGCATCTTCTGCTTGGAAGCATGTGCATTATTGACAAGCACATTCAGCTTGCCATATCGATCAATGACTGTTTGGATGATATTCGGCAGGTTCTCACGGTCCAGCAAATCTGCTTGAACAAACATAGATTCTGGAGAGATTTCCTGCAATATCTTCTCACTCGCTTTGCCCGCCTCTTCGTTCACATCGACAATAGCAAGAACAGCCCCTTCCTTAGCCATTGCTTTGGCCATGCCGAGCCCGATTCCTCCAGCTCCTCCTGTGATGATGATGACTTTACCCTCTAGTTTTCCCATTTTCCAACACCCCAATATTTCATTATTCAAGTATATTTTAACAGTAAACTATTTAATTGGAAACTAAAACGCTTCCAATATCTTTATCTCTTGCTAAATTTTAAGGATAAAAGAAAATGATAGCATCCATTGGACACTATCATTCTTCTTACAATATATCGAGCCAGATCTTCACTGCCGTTCCGGCAATCAGCAAGGCTAGAATCATCTGGAGTACCTTTGTGTTCATGTTCTTGGATAGCTTCGCCCCAAGCGGTGCGGCGATGACACTTGCAATGATCATGATAATGGCAGGACCGTAATCCACTTGCCCTGTCATCAGTTTGCCGGCTGTTCCTCCAATCGAGGAGATGAACGTGACGGCAAGGCTTGTCGCGATGGTCATCCTCGTCGGAATTTTCAAGACAGTGAGCATGATCGGCACGAGCATGAATCCGCCGGCTGCACCGACAATACCTGAGCCAACCCCGACAATCAAAGCAAGAATAGCGGCAAGCGGCTTATTGAAGGTCACTTCATTGAGCGGGATGTCGTCTACCTGCTTCTTCGGAATAAACATCATGACAGCTGCCACTACGGCAAGAACACCATAGACGATATTGACCCCTTCCTCAGAAAGGAAAGAGGAGCCATAGCTTCCGATGAAGCTCCCGATAAGGATGGAAACACCCATATAGACGATGAGTGATTTATTTAAATAGCCGCCTTTACGGAATGCCCATACACCGGCAATGGAGGCGAACAGCACCTGTACCGCACTGATGCCAGAAACCTCATGAGCGGAGAAGGCTGCCAGTCCGAATAATGGCGGGATGTATAAGAGCATGGGATATTTAATGATGGAACCGCCCACTCCGAGCATGCCAGAGACAAACGATCCGATAAAACCGATGAGAAAGATGACGACGATAAACGTCAAGTCCATCTTCATTCCTCCTTTTTATGAAAGACAGCGGGCTACGAACATCGCTGTTCGAAAACCCGCCATAGCTTTACGCTTTTTGGATGTAAAATTTAAGGACGCCGTCTTCTTCTTTTTGTTCAAGAATCGTGTGTCCGCCTGAAGCTGTCCAGGCTGCGAAATCATTCAAGGCACCTTTGTCTGTTACGAGGACTTCCAATACCTCACCGGAATTAATCGTTGCGATTGTCTTCTTTGTCTTTACGATTGGCATTGGGCATGCCAGGCCTTTTGCATCTAATGTTTTTGTGATATTCATGAATCATTCTCCTTTTAGGTTGAATTATGGTTTTGTTCTATTAGCGTACGGCACAGCGGTTCGGGCCGATTTCCATTTCGGTTTGCTCGTCATTGTCAGGGGTGATTTTACCCATATTGACTTGACGGATTTGCTGATAAGCGTTTGGCTGCGGCGGCAGGTTTTCTGTAACCGTCTTACGGAATACTTCCTCATCCTCAATGTTCAAGCCATGGTTTTCTGCGAATAAATCCCCTAAACGCTTAGCCACGGAGCCATTTTCGTTCAATTCGTCAATAATCATGAAGTGTGCAGGAAGCACAATCAAATCATCAGCGAGCGCACGGTAGCGTTTATATAAAGTTTCACGAAGGTCAGACACCCAGTCCTCTGCAAGACCGGCTAAGTCTGGTCTGCCGATGGAATCAATGAACAGGATATCTCCTGTCAGCAAGTAGCTGGAATCAATCACGAATGATGTCGATCCGATTGTGTGTCCTGGAGAGTAAAGCGCTCCGACTTCAATCTTCGTTGCACCTAGGTCAACCGTTAGACCGTCTTCAAGCGGTGTGTAGGCAAATACAACTTCTTCTGCATCCTTTGGAGGCAGGTAGTAAGTTGCCCCTGTTTTCTCTGCGATCTGACGTCCACCAGAGATATGGTCTGCATGTAAGTGTGTATCAAATACATGCTTGATCTCTACCCCTTTTTCCTTCGCGAAATCAACGAAGATATCTGCGAAGCGGACCGCATCAATGATGGCTGCTTCTCCGCCGGAGATGGCCATGTAAGAGAGACATCCCTTGCCAAGACGGACGAATTGATACAACTCTCCGCCATCCTTCAAGTCGCCGACCTTAACCGGCTCAAGATACATACTCCAAGACTTCATGCCGCCTTCAAGATAAGCAACGTCGCGTCCAGCTTCTGCCATCATATCTGCAACCATGATGGAGGAACCTTCCTTCGCACAAACAACGAGAACGTCTTGATCTTCTGGGATTTGCGGAAGAATTTCCTCTACTCCGTCCAGCAAGTCAAAGTATGGGATATTTAGGTATTCAAATTTGTGTCCTTCTATTTTCCAATCCTCAAATGCGTCCTTATTACGAACATCCAGGATGAATAATTTCTTGTCTTCGATTACGTAGCGGGCAACATCTGCCGCTGTCCACTTAGATACTGTCATGTTTAATTACCCCCATAGGTATAATTTAGATTTTTATAAAAGAGGGCTTGGATATACCCTCCTGACAAATTCGGTTATTCTGTTTCCTTCACGACCGGCCCGTTCCAATCCTTCATACCAGGCAGAACATTATAGACTTTGCTGAATCCTTTGGCCGCAAGCTTCTGAGCTGCAAATTCACTTCGTTTGCCTGTACGGCAAATGACGTAGATTTCTTGATTCGGATCTAGTTCATTAAGGCGTGACTCCAAGTCCCCAAGCGGAATGGATTTCGCCTTCTCGATATGTCCAAAGGCATATTCCGCCTCTTCACGAACATCCAGAATAAGACCATCCTTATCCATGATTTCCTCGTTGGAGATAGTAGGCTCATACGTCTTCTCCACTGCATCTCCTTCTTCACATTTACGGATGTAATGGTAAAGAACGCCGCCTTCTTCATTTGTGCCAATGTATTGATGGCCGGTTGATTCAGCCCAAGCGGCTAGATCGGCCTTTGATCCTTTATCAGTTGCTTGAACCTCAAGTACTTGACCATCTTCAAGGTCTTTGATTGCTTTCTTCGTTCTGACGATTGGCATCGGACATGCCAACCCTTTAGCGTCCAGATGAACGTCTGCTTTTATTGCCATTCATAATCCTCCTATACACCATAGGGTATATTTTATTGAAAATTTTTTAGGCGATTTCGCCTTCCCATGCCATCATGCCGCCATTCATATTAATGGCTTGATAGCCCATTGCTTCCAGGTAGGCAGTCGCCTTGCTGCTGCGTGCTCCTGAACGGCACACCATGATATACTCTTTATTCTTATCAAGTTCGCCAATCCGCTCCTCTAATTCACCAAGCGGAATAGGAGTGATCCCTTTAATATGGCCCTCTTCCACTTCAAACGGTTCGCGTACATCTATAATATGAAGGGTTTCCCCTGCTTCTAGTTTTTGCTGTACTTCTTTCGCTGACATAGCTGTCATATGAATCATCCTCTCCAACTATTCATGCCGCCGCGTACATTTGTCACATTGGCATAGCCTAATTTCTTTAATTGCTTACAAGCCGTCTGGCTTCTCATGCCGCTCTGGCATATGACGATAATCTCCTTGTCATGCGGAAGCTTCGAGTAATCGCTGCCAAGCGGGATATTCTTGAATCCGCGGATGTGCCGGCCCTTAAATTCGCCGTTCGTTCGCACATCGAGGAAGAATGCATTCCGATCATTCAACCGGTTCTCAAGCTCTGCGGCCGTAATATTGCTGACCCCTTTTGCCCCTCGCATCTTGAGGAGATAAAAGAGAACAAGCGCTGCCGCTAAAACAATCCACTCCATAAGCTCCTCCTTAGATGAACAAGTTTACTGCGCCATTCTCAGCATCCGCCAAGTAAGCAGCAACTCCTGCATATTGAACGCCGTCCAATAACTCTTCCTTATCAAGTCCCAATAGATCCATTGTCATCGTACAAGAGACTAGGTTGATTTCTTGCTCCTGTGCCATCTCGATCAACTCAGTCAATGTAAGTGCATTATGCTTCTTCATGACATGCTTGATCATTTTCGGACCCATACCAGCCATATTCATATTTGATAAGGCAAGCTTTTCTGCACCGCGCGGCATCATTTTGCCGAACATTTTCTCAAGGAAGCCTTTCTTCACATCGACTGGGTGCTGCTTTCGAAGAGCATTAATTCCCCAGAATGTGTGGAAGATTGTTACCTTATGATCGTAAGCTGCCGCTCCGTTCGCAATAATGTAGGCGGCCATCGCCTTGTCATAATCTCCACTGAATAAAATGATATTGGTTGATTTCTGTTCCATATTTCCTCCTTGAAATTGCTTTATACTTATACCCCTATGGGTACAATACTAACCAAAAAAATATAGGGCGTCAATCTATCTGCTCTTCACTAATAATTTCACCGCTTCAGCAATTGACTCATTCACCTGATCCTCATTGCCATCGGCTGCCCTTACACATTCCACCAGGTTCTCACTGACAATGAGACCGATTGTACGCTCGATTCCAGAACGGACGGCTGACAGCTGTGTAATGACATCTTGGCAATCTTTTTCCTCTTCCATCATGCGATGAATTCCGCGAAGCTGGCCTTCCATCCTGCTCAAGCGATTCTTCACTTTATCATCATAGTTCATGGTTGTCGTCCCCCTTCCGTTTTGTTTGATAGGACTATCATATACCCCTATGGGTAATAGGTCAACCGGAATGCTCCTTTTTTATTTCTGCCGAAAAATTGTCCCACCTGCCAAAAATTTGGCGTAATTGGACGAATATTTGACCACACTTGGATATCCATGACTGAAAAGATTGATATTGACGGGCTTTTACTGCTTGGCATGAATCTTGCAACTGTATAGATTGAAACCATTTATTCTAGGAGGATTGATTGCTCATGAAAGCAGCTGTTGTGAATGAATTCAAGAATACCCTGGAAATTAAAGAAGTCCCGAAGCCAACACTTGAGTTTGGCGAGGTATTAGTTAAGATTGAAGCCTGTGGAGTCTGTCATACTGATTTGCATGCAGCCCATGGGGATTGGCCGGTTAAACCGAAGCTTCCCCTCATTCCTGGACATGAAGGGGTAGGAATCGTTGAAGAAGTAGCTGACGGGGTTACAAATGTTAAGATTGGTGATCGCGTTGGCATTCCATGGCTCTATTCTGCCTGCGGAGAATGTGAATATTGTTTAACAGGCCGGGAGACATTATGTCCTGATCAATTGAATGGAGGCTATTCTGTTGATGGAGGTTATGCTGAATATTGCAAGGCACCAGCAGCCTATGTAGCCAAAATTCCTGATAATGTCGACCCTGTTGAGATTGCTCCCATTCTTTGCGCAGGTGTAACCACCTATAAAGCCTTAAAGGTTTCAGAAGCGAAGCCTGGCGACTGGGTGGCGATTTACGGTATCGGGGGATTGGGTCATGTTGCCCTGCAATATGCGAAAGCGATGGGCTTCAATGTCGTCGCGGTCGATATAGCAGATGAGAAGCTTGACCTCGCGAAGAATCTAGGGGCAGATATCACAATCAATGGCAAAAGCGTCGATCCAGCTCAAGCCATTCAGGAGCAGGTTGGCGGAGTCCAGGCTGCTATCAGTGTAGCCGTCACAAAGACAGCCTTTGAACAAGCTTATCAATCCGTGAAGCGCGGCGGAACATTGGTGGTGGTAGGTCTTCCACATGATGACCTTCCAATCCCGATCTTTGACACAGTGTTAAATGGCGTGACCGTCAGAGGGTCCATTGTAGGGACTCGAAAGGATATGCAGGAGGCACTTGAATTCGCTGCACAAGGAAAAGTGAAAACCATCATTGAATCTACTCCACTCGATTCCGTGAACGAGGTATTCGATAAGATGGAAAAAGGACAAATCAACGGCCGGATCGTCCTAAAGATGTGAACAAATGATTGACTTAAGCTAGGGTACGGTCATAAACCGGCACCCTAGCTTTTTTCACTTAATAAATACCGCAGCTGGCGAGTCGATATCTTCATCCTCTCAGCGGCTGCTTTTCGATTGCCCATTGTTTCTTTCATGGCCTTCGTGACGAATGCCCTGCCTACCTCCACTTCAAGCTCTTTCACACGCAGAAGCACTTCGTCCAGGGCCGTTTCATTCTCACTTTCCCATAACTGCACGATCCCCTTCTTCCAGTTGTCAATATACGATTCCAAGGGAGAACCCTTTATCTGATCCAGCTGCTGATTCTCCAAGAGAATAGGAGAATTGTTCATTTTCTCCGGCAAATAGGACGGGGTCATCAATGAAACCTCTCCTTCAGCAAACGTGATTGCCCGCTTTACCACATTCGATAATTCCCGAATATTGCCTGGCCATGAATAATCCATCAGGATCGTCATCGCTTCATCCGAAAAGATTAGGGAGGATTGATGAACATTCAAGAAGTGCTTCACCAGAAGGGGGATGTCCTCTCTCCTATTCCGTAAAGGAGGAATTGTCAGCTTCACCACCTCCAGCCGGTAAAGCAAATCCTCCCTAAAACGATTTTCTTCGACAGCCCTCGAAAGATTCACATGTGAGGCCGCAATGATCCGGGTATTTGTCCGTCGGAGTTCTTCATCCCCAATTCTTCTAAACTCCCCTGTTTCAATGGTTCGCAATAGCTTCACTTGCGTAGCTGAAGAAGCCTCCGCAATTTCATCGAGAAACAACGATCCATTATGGGCAATTTCAAACACCCCTTTACGGCTCTTAACCGCTCCTGTAAATGCTCCTTTTTCATGGCCAAACAATTCACTCTCTAACAGAGATTCGGATAGAGCGCCGCAATTGACAGCAATAAAGGGGGAATCCGCACGACGGCTTGCCTGATGTATGAACTGAGCGAGAAGATCTTTCCCGCTGCCGGTTTCCCCTTCTATTAGTACATTGATATTCTTTCGGGCAATCTTATAAGCGAGAGTAAGCAAATGCCGCATATCTTCACTTTCTCCAATGATCAATCCCAATTTACCGACTAAATGCTGAATATCCGCATCGCCTGGCGCTTCAGGGTAATCCAGCAAATGCTCTATTAAGGCTTCCACTTCCTCGATCTGGTCAAAGGGCTTTTCCATATAATCATTGGCTCCAAGCTTTATGGCCTCTATGGCTGTTTTTACCGTGCTGTAGCCTGTCATGATAATCGTCTTACAGGCAGGAAATGCTTGTTTCAGCTGTTTCAAAAGATCCAAACCGCTCGCATCTGGCAGCTTAACATCAATCATCGCTAAATCGACCGATAATTCCGGCAGCATCTGATAAAAATCACGCCCGCTCTTACAAAGCGTGACATGATACCCTTTCTGAGTCAGCAGATAAGAGAGGAAATGCCTGATTTCCGGCTCATCATCAATAATCAAAATGTCTTTCATGGCTCTCCCCCTTCTGATTCTATCTTCGGGAGCTTCAACGTAAATCGGCTTCCCATGCCTGGCTCACTCGTCATCTCAATAAAACCCCCGTGTGCCTGGGCAATCCCTAGACTAACCGATAAACCGAGGCCTGTTCCTTGACCGGCCGGCTTGGTCGTAAAGAAAGGGTGAAAGACTTCTGATTGATGGTCCTTGCGTATCCCTTCCCCGGAATCTGAAACAGATAAATACACGAAGTCTCCCTCCTGACCCGTGACAATCATGATTTTCCTCTTATCTGAAGACATGCCCTCAAGTGCATCCTTTGCGTTCAAGACGAGATTGAGAACAATTTGGCTCAATTGCTGCACGCTGCCATTGATCTTAGGCAATGTGTAATCCAATTGTACATTCATGTTGATTTCCTGCATGTGAATTTGATAACCAACTAGACTCATAACCTGTTCAACCGCCTCATTTAAGGAGCATGCTTCAAAGAGGTATTCATCCTGTCTGGAGAAGGTAAGGAGATTTTGAACGATATTCTTGCATCTTCTTCCGCTATTCGTGATTCCATTCAACAAACTGCGGGATACCGGGTCTATTCTGTCATCCCTCTCAAGGAGCTGTGAATTTCCAAGAATGGCTGTTAAAGGATTATTAAGCTCATGGGCAACACCTGCCGCTAGTTCTCCAATGGCTGCAAGCTTTCCCGAATGAATCAGCTGGGATTCAATTCTTTTTTTCTCCGATATGTCTTTCATGTAAAGAATGAATCCATACATTTGCTGCTCCTCATTAAAAACCGGATTTGAAAACGTTTCAACAATCCGGTTGTCTGCTAAACGGATCTCCCGAAAGCAAGCCACTTGAGATTGATAGCTTTCATGCAAAAGCTCGGAGATCTCTTTTTCTTGAAGGAAGAGATCATGGATATTCTCACCGACTAATGGAGGATTTCGAGGCTGGAAGAATCGAGTGGCTTGTTCATTCACCTTCATGATCACCCCTTGTAAATCCACAACAAAAATCATGTCAATGACGGCTCGGAATGTATCCTCCCATTCCTTCTGGGTGGTAAGGACTTCATTATATAAACGGACATTCTCCAAACAAACCGCAAACTGATCGGCTAATTGCTGCAGGAACGCCACATCTGCCTCATCATAGCTCAGGATTCCAAAACTGCCGATACTCACAATCCCCGTTACCTTTCCTTTACTATGAAGAGGAAAGAGAAGCGCACTTTGAATACCATTCACCCGGAAGATTTGATTTTCAATGAATTCACCCTCCTCTTTTTCAAAGGGGATTGTGTGAAAGAGCATTCTTTTCTTTTGTATAACCGTCCAATATACCGAATTCTCCTTCTCCAAGGTCACATTCCGAGGAAGATAGCCTAATTTCTTCGGGTATACATTTGATAGAATAAGCTCATTTCCTTTCCGAATCGAGAGACTAATACGATCAAAAGGAAAGATGGTAATCAGTTTATCCATGATGTTTCTTAGCATGTCATCCATCGACATTTCTACATTGAGGTTCTTCATGACCTCATGGATGATTTCAAGCTGCATGTTTTTCTTTTGCAATTCGGCTACTGTATTCTTCAGCTCCGTATAATAGCTTCGCTTGGATGATTGAACCCCTGTTAATCGTTCAATCATCATCTGCCTTTCATACACAAAAACCACTCCCTATAAAGCCTGCTGAAACAATCTTTTCACATCATCCAACGTAATATCCCGCGGATTGGTGATCATACAGGCATCCTCTATCGCAATCTGGCTCATTTCCTCTATCATGTCCCCATTCCATCCCATATCAGATAATCTCTGCGGTGCACCGATATCAAGAGACAGTTTCTTGACAAACTCAATCGCCTTTCCGCCAGCTTCAATCTGTGTCAGCGTATCCGTAGAGATGCCGCAGATTTCCGCTATTTCTTTATACTTTTGCGGAACAGCAAGAAAATTAAATTCCATCACATGAGGGAGCAAGGCGGCATTCACCTCGCCATGCAAGAGCGGGAAGCGACCGCCTATCGCATGTGACATCGCATGCACGGCACCTAATATCGCATTTGAGAAGGCTAGTCCCGCTTGAAGACTCGCCATCGCCATTTGAGCTTTTGCCTCTTCATTCATGGTCGATGCAACGGAGGGCCGTAAGTAATTTGCTGTTAGGTAAATCGCATTCTTTGCTTGCACATCTGTCAGAGGTGTTGCCGCAATGCTGACATACGCTTCTATCGCATGTGTCAGGACATCCAAGCCGGTTGATGCAGTCAATTGCGGGCTTTTCGTCGTGAGTGTATGGGGGTCGATGATGGCGATATCCGGTACAAGGGACTTAGAGACAATCGTCATTTTCTTCTTCCGCTCTGAATCCACTATCACGGAAAACTGGGAAACCTCAGAGCCTGAGCCGGCAGTGGTAGAAATCATGACTAAGGGAGGAAGCGGCTCCTTGATTTTGTCCACCCCTTCATAATCATGGATATGTCCCCCATTCGTAACCAGGATGGCAATTGCCTTCGCTGTATCAATCGCACTTCCTCCCCCTACCCCAATCACCGCATCACACTCATGATCCACATAGACTTTTCGGCCCGCCTCCACTTCATAATCCTTAGGATTCGTCGTTAAATCGAAGAAAACCGAAGAGGTCAGCCCAGCCTTTTGGCAGCTATCCAACACAATCTCAAGCCAGCCTGCATGCAGCACCCCTTGATCACTCACGATAAGGACTCTTCTAGCTCCGAGTCTCGAACAGCTTTCTCCGACTTGATGGATCGCTCCAGACCCGAAAATCACCTCTGGCATGACAAACTTATTGATCTTCATAGAATGCCTCCTTTTAAGCTATTACATTCGGCAAACGGCGGATGATTTCCTATGCTGCATGGAAGAAAAAGGTAGAAACCTGATGAATCAAATTTCTTTACTAACATGCTGTTAAGCAGAATCGGTCTCCTATCCTGTTTAGCTAAAAGATCGGTCCATCTGAATTTCGACTCCTATATGATTGATAAAGATTTGCCGCTACATTCATTCATTTCTCGTTCATCAGTTTCATTTACCCAGGAAAAACTTAATTAGAATAAAAGATACCAATATAGAAAATAGTTGTAAGGTTAGTTAAAGCGCTTGCATTTCTGCCAACAGAGGGAATTCATCATGAGCAGCTTTGACAACAAAGTAATTGTTATCACAGGTGCTGCCGGGGGAATTGGGAGAGTTAAAGCCAAGAAACTAGCTGACGAAGGAGCAAAATTAACGTTAGTAGATTTGAATTTAGAAGCTGTAGAACCTGTTGTGAAAGATCTCGGTTTAGAGCATGATAGAGTATTAGCTGTTCAGGCTGATGTATCAAAAGAAAATCAAGTTAAGGCTTATGTTGACAAGACATTAGAGAAGTTCGGGAAAATGGAAGGTTTCTTCAACAATGCTGGTGTAGAAGGAATTACCGCATTGAAGGACTCTAGTTCATAACGGATGAGGGTCCTTCTTTCTTATCTTTAATTGGCTGTCAATCTCTTCTAAAAGGGTATAATAATAGAGTAATCTGACAAAGGAGGAAACAAACCGGTGAAAACTATCCTCGTACTAGGCGGCACTCGTTTCTTCGGCCGCAAATTAGTAGACCTATTAGTCGAAGACGGACACAAGGTAACGATTCTGACAAGGGGTCAATCAGGCAACCCGTTTGGCGATAAAGTCGAACATCTGACTGCTGACCGCTGTAACAAGGAGGAATTGGCTAAAGCTGTTGAAGGCCGTCACTTTGACATCGTATACGATAATATTTGCTATTCCTCGAATGAAGCGTATGAATTCTGTGAAGTATTTAACGGCAAAATCTCAAAGCTTGTATTCACCTCAACATTATCGACCTATGATATAGATGGAAAAGAAAAACACGAAGGTGATTTTGACCCGTACCAACAAGAGATTCGGATGGGCGATAAGCGTGGGTTCACTTATGGCGAAGGAAAACGCCAGGCAGAGGCCGTTTTCTTCAAATACGCCAAGTTCCCTGTCGTCGCTGTTCGCTTCCCGATCGTGATGGGCGAAGATGATTATACACGGCGTCTGCATTTCCACATTGAACGCATAACCAAAAGAGAACCTATCGGGTTTGTGAACACCGATGCAGAAATGTCTTTCATTCAAGGAACAGAGGCAGCACAATTCTTGAAATGGGCTGGGATGACCGAGATTGAAGGACCGATCAATGCTACGGCGAACGGGAAAATCTCTATGGCAGAGCTGATTACGTTAATCGAAAAAGCGACTGGAGAATCCGCCAGAATATCGTTAGTGGGCAATGATGATATACGTTCCCCGTATGCCATCCCGGACTCCTGGTATATGTCCAATCAAAAAGCAGAAGAGAATGGATTCAACTTCAGTCACTTGGACGATTGGCTGGAACCGTTAATCAACACTATTGCAAACCAGGCAGAATAATAGAGAGCCCCGATAAGTAGACAGATTAACAAATATCATCTATCCACTTATCGGGGAGTTTTTAGAAATACAGCTTTTCTTAAGAAAAGAATTATGATCGTTGATGCTGGAGTGGTAAATATCTAGAGTGGGACGATACATAAGATATAGAGCTTCTTGGGGTACAACCATATATGTTTATATAAATGTGATAAATAAGGAGCGTTTATCTGCCATTGAAGATATATGTATTTAAATTGAGCGTTAGCAAGAAAAATGAAGAGGCTTAAGCCCACTTGAATACAGGACTTAAGCCAAATAACCATCAAATACTTATCATATTAGTGACTTTTCTACTAACTTCTTATAGTAGAACAAGGTCCTCTACTTTTAATCAACCACTATATATGTAGCCTTAACAGGTCCGTGGACGCCGACAATAAGTTTCATTTCAATATCAGCACTGTTGCTTGGGCCGGTGATGAAACTAACGTATGAAGGGACATCTTGACCGGCGGATTGTGCTTCGTGGATGTATTTAGCTGCCTGAGTCATTCTTGGCACCAAAGTGCTTTTAGGAATAATAGCAATAAATGTCCGCGGCAACAGACTAATCGAACGGCCATTATTCTTATTATTAAACAATGTTACTGTGCCAGATTCGGCAAGAGTAATGTCACTAAATACAAGGCCCACATCTGCTCTTTCCGCAATCATTTGATTATCCTTGCCAATAGAAGGATCCCATACATGTACATTCAGCTGATTTTTCTGCTCCTCAAAGTACTTTACGAGTCCAAACTCCTCATAACGCACATCATTAGACATAATTAATTCTTTGCAGCCATATGAATCAAGCGTTTCAGCTAATACCTTAGCTAAACCATCGCGATTTGTTCGTTTAAAAGC
>NZ_JBJEFJ010000043.1:0-17983 GCF_051873915.1 Pradoshia sp. | reverse complement strand
AATTACCACCTATACTTTGTTATATAGTATCGAAAACTACATGTTATCATCACATATGATATATCCGTTTTCAGCCAGCTTAAACATATCGGAGGAAAGAAGGAATTCGCAATGAATGAAACCCATGTTTATACGAAAAGTGAAGAAATCGTGAATGCCATCACTCATGGATTGGGTGCTCTGCTCAGCTTAGCTGCTCTTGTGCTCTTAATCATCTATTCTGCTCAATACGGAACTGCTTGGCATGTGGTGAGCTTTACCATTTTCGGCAGTACAATGCTGTTAATGTATCTATGTTCAACCCTTGTCCATAGCTTGCCTGAAGGAAAGCTAAAGGATCTCTTCCAAATTTTCGATCATACATCCATTTATTTCTTTATTGCGGGTACGTATACCCCCTTCTTGTTTATAGCTCTAGATGGATGGGCACGCTGGACAATCTTTGGAATCGTTTGGGGAATTGCCATTGGGGGAACCGTTTTTAAATCCTTTTTCGTGAAGAAGTACATGCTTTTTTCCACGATATTATATATTATTATGGGCTGGATGATTGTATTTGCATGGGGCCCATTATCACAGTTTCTTGCTCCTAATGGAATTGTCCTGCTTGTAGCAGGCGGCATTCTATATACTGCAGGATCTATCTTTTATGTGTGGCGCGGTTTTAAGCACCATCATGCGATCTGGCATCTATTTGTTCTTGCAGGAAGCGCCTGTCATTTCCTTAGTATCTTTTTCTATTTATTACCTTGGTCTTAAGAAATTAAAAAGGACTTCAGATCACTCTGAAGTCCTTTCTTTATGACTGCAGCCGAGCTACCCCAGCCGGCCGCGAATGGATTTCAACCATTTAAGCGCCTCTTTGTTTTTCTTCAGCATCTTCGGATTGCGCACTAAAGTCGTATACGGCTTTTTCTTTCCTTTATCCTGTTCTCTTCTCGCTTCCACTATTCCTTCTGCCCCATTCTCTGCTGCTTTTCTATAGAATATGCAAGTCGGCGGGAACCTACACAAGAAAATAGCGGCGGCATATTCCATTTTTAATGGCACAAGAAAAGGACAGGAGATTCTCTGATTTCCCGTCCCTCAGAATACGAAGTATCCTTATTTCACTGATTGAATATAGGCTAAGGCCTGCTTATTTAATTCCTTTAATCGTTTAGTCTGCTTGCTCATTGACTTGTTGGAGAGATGTGTTGGTTTTGCGCCAATTGAAGCTGCATTTGCGATTAAGTCCGTCTGATTCATCGCCCCTTCATTCAACCGGTCTCTTCTCCTTTGTTTCATGCTAATCCCCCTCGTCAATTCTTCCTCATTATATTATACCATCATTTTACATAAAAGAATCATATATATGAACCAAATTTGCGGTATGAATCCCGTCAATTTCTATCGGTGTTCCCTTTCCTTTCTTGATCACGACAATAAAGTGATATTTAGGAAGCTGAACAGGGACGATAAAGGTTTCATCCTCTTCTAATGTGATAATTTCTCCATTATAAATGGAAACAATATATTCTTCTAGTCTTGAAACCTCCATCCCTATATTATGCATATCCTTCATAATTAGAAGCTCTTGCCGGATCTTCGCTTGAACAGAGACTTCAAGATCGGTATTCGGATCGATTTCGTACTGCCGTACATCGATATTCAAGCCAAAACGATCCCCATATTGCTGCAGGTATTGTTCCAGCTCTGCCAGATAATCCTCATCTGTCTCAGGGATTGGTTTCTTCTCGAAATAATAAATGGCATCTTGGATGAGAAAGGACATAAAACTAACCTTTGCCATCATATCCCGAATAAGCCGTTCGTTCTCCTTTAAGGTTTCTTCAAGAAGCTCAGAGCCATGAAGAAATTCAGCCTGCCATATTCTCAGGATGCTTGGAGTCAGCAGCACAGCAAGATCCGTAAAGACAACGATGGAGGCGAGACTCACTACATAGGGCCAATCGTCAAGCTCAAGACCGCCAAAAACCACTCCGCTGCCTGTCGTCGCAATAAAGATGGTATACAGAACTCTCCTCTGTTTCTTTAAGTTCAAATCAAATTGGCTTGGTCGTACGATTGCCATCACACATGAATAAATGGCAAATAAGACAATGAGAGCGACACAAATTTTTCCTACCATGAGCATCTCTCCTGAATTTGTTTTCAGCACCCTCATTATACCATTTACTTCCAGTCAACGGACTGTTCTAACGATAGGCCATTCGATAGATTTTTATATGACAGATGAGTGATAGATTGTTTTAGAAAATCATGGGTATGTATAAACTATATTGGAAAACCGGAGGTGCATTATGACAAAAATCCCAACAGAGTCAAAATCTTATTGGACGGATTATATTGATCGCAAGGAATCCCCTGTCTATCAGCAGGCGGTTAAGGATGAGGAAACAGAGATTGTCATTATTGGAGCCGGAATCGTCGGCGTTCTGTCAGCTTATGAGCTGGCAAAAAGGGGCAGAAAGGTCATCCTGCTTGAAGCCGATCGTATTCTTTATGGAACGACAGGTCACACAACAGCAAAAATCTCAGCTCAGCATGGTCTCTTCTATGATGAACTCATCAAAAAGCATGGTGAAGAAACGGCAAGGCTATACTATCAAGCTAATATGGATGGTGTAAACTACCTCAAAAATATTGTGCATACAGAAGACATTGATTGTGATTTCTCCGAACAAACCGCTTATACGTATGCAACGACAGATGAATATGCTGACAAAATCAAAGCCGAATTCAAGGCATATGAAAAGCTTGGCATAGATGGAGCCTTTCATACTGAATTGCCCTTACCCTTCCCAATCAAATCAGCGGTCTCTATGAATGGTCAAGCCCAATTTCACCCGCTCAAGCTATTGAGCAATCTTTTCGTTTCATTTGAGCAAATGGGCGGGATCATTTATGAGCGTTCACCTGTTAAAGACATAAAAGAGGATGATTCAGGTCATCATGCCGTGCTTGAAAATGGACATCAAATCAGCGGAAAGGCCATCATTATTGCCACCCATTATCCTTTCTATGATATGAAGGGACTTTACTTTTCAAGGCTTCATCCGCTTCGCTCCTATATCATCGCAGCTGCCACCGAGGAGAATATTCCCGATGGTATGTATATCAGTGCAGATAAACCGACTCGTTCCCTCCGTTACACAGACTATAATGGGCAAAAGCTGCTTCTAATCGGCGGAGAAAGCCATAAAACAGGTCAGTCTGAGGACGAACAAGCTTATTTCACCGCACTGCAAGACTTTACGGATAACTATTACACGGTCAAGGAGTACCCATACAGATGGTCAGCACAGGACCTAGTCACGTTAGACAAAATCCCGTATATTGGCGCCTACTCTGACTCAAAGAATCATCTATATGTTGCGACAGGTTTTGCCAAATGGGGCATGTCTAACGGAGCGGCCGCAGCTTTAATTCTTAGTGATTTAATTACCGGTAAGGAGAATCCATATGCCGACCTCTTCTCACCTAGCCGTTCCGAGACGAATCTAGCAAGCGTATCTACCTTCATAAAAGAAAATTCAAATGTTGCCAAGGAATTAATCAAAGGGAAAATCAATCCTAATGAAGTAGATCTCGATGAATTGAAGCCTGAGGAAGGCGGCCATGTTAAGTTTAAAGGCAAGAAAGCAGGTGCCTACAGGGATAAAGATGGGAATCTCTGTATACTAGATACAACCTGTACCCATTTGGGCTGCGAGGTAAGATGGAACAGTGGCGAACGTTCATGGGATTGCCCATGCCACGGCTCACGTTTTGATACAAATGGTGAAGTCATTGAAGGACCAGCTGTCAGCCCGTTAAAGAAGCTGAATGAATAAGAAAAGACTCTGCGAACTCGCAGAGTCTTTCTTTTGTTTAATAAGGTTCAGCATCATGACCCATGTCTTCAGCTTTTTTGACCGCTTCATCAGCCCGTGGGGAGCTCGTAACATTCTCCTGTTCCATTTCCTCTAAGGCATTTGCAAGCCCTTCCTTTACTCGGCGTCCATATTCTTCATCTGCCTTCGTAAAGTGTTCAATCATTTTTTCTTGAATGATTGGGGCACATACCTTAAGGGCATTGACCAAGTTATTGATGAGGTCATCCTTTTCCCAATCTTCAAAGTTTCGGTATGTTTCTCCTGCCTGCTTATAATCATTGGCACGCTCAATTTTCTGTCTGACTAGACGATCATTATAATGCGGTTCATGGTCTTTTCCTTCTTTCTCCGCTTCAGCGAAACCGCCAAGATTGGTCGGCTCATAATTGACATGCGGGTTGGATTCACTCGCAAAATCAACTGAGTAGGCCATCTGACCATCTGATTGATTCGTCCTTACCTTTGTTTTCGGAGCATTCACCGGCAATTGAAGATAATTAGATCCTACACGGTAACGCTGGGTATCAGAGTACGAGAAGGTCCGGCCTTGCAGGAGTTTATCGTCTGAGAAGTCGAGTCCATCAACAAGCACCCCTGTACCAAATGCAGCCTGCTCTACCTCAGCAAAATAGTTAACTGGGTTGCGGTCCAAGACCATTCTTCCAACCGGGAGGAATGGGAATTGATCCTGCGGCCATAATTTTGTCGGGTCAAGCGGATCGAAATCCAGTTCTGGATGCTCATCATCACTCATGATTTGCATGCAAAGTTCCCATTCCGGGTAATCTCCTCGCTCAATAGCCTCATACAAATCCTGTGTCGCATGAGCAACATTCGTGGCTTGGATTTTCTCTGCCTCTGCCTGTGTAAGGTTTTTAATCCCTTGCTTTGGCTCCCAGTGATATTTAACAAGAACGGCTTCCCCTTCTTTGTTTACCCATTTGTACGTATTAACACCTGAACCCTGCATCTGTCTGTAATTCGCGGGTATTCCCCAAGGAGAGTGCAGGAATGTAGCCATATGGATGCTTTCTGGTGATTTCGAGAAGAAGTCAAACATGCCCTCTGGATGCATGAGGTTATTGACTGGATCTGGCTTAAAGGCATGGACCATATCAGGGAATTTGAGCGGATCGCGGATAAAGAATATTTTCAGGTTATTCCCAACCAGATCCCAGTTTCCATCCTCTGTATAGAATTTAACCGCAAATCCGCGCGGATCACGGGCTGTTTCGCTCGATTCACGTGCACCAGTTACTGTGGAGAAACGGACAAAGACAGGTGTTTTCTTCCCAGCCTCCTGGAACAGCTTGGCCCGAGTATATTTTGAGACAGGCTCATCCCCCACTTTTCCATAAGCCTCAAAATATCCATAAGCTCCAGCTCCTCTTGCATGAACGACGCGCTCGGGAATCCGTTCTCTATCAAAGTGAGAGATTTTCTCCAGGAAATGATAGTTTTCCAACGTCATCGGTCCGCGGTTTCCAACCGTCCGGACATTTTGATTATCGGTAATCTTATGACCCTGACGATTAGTCAGCACATCTTCTTCGCGGTTTTCTGGCGCATCTGAATGTTGTTTCTGATTCATTTCATCTTTTGATCGATCCACTAATATTCCCCCTTTGAAAAGTAAACATCAGTTTTCAGTTCCCCTCACAGAAATTGGATAAACATGATTCGTGCTTTTTTTTACATATTAAGAAAGTTTTCACAAAAGGGGTGGATTATTCTGGATGTTCCCCGTGTATTTTGACCCTTTGTATGTTACTGCCATTGGACCCCTTTGCACTTCTTGGATTGTATCCTGTATAGTATTCAGTAGAACATATGGGCAAATCAAAAGAAAAAGAGATGATTCAAAGATGACTATTATACTCGCCCTCCTGGCAGCAATCTTTGCCGCATTAACCTCCATTCTCGCCAAAATCGGGATAACAAATGTGGATTCCAATTTAGGGACAGCCATCCGGACAATCGTTGTCCTCATCATGGCTGCGATTGTGGTTCTCATTACGGACACTTGGCATACAATAGGTTCCATATCAATCAAGTCATGGATTTTCATTGTTCTCTCAGGCTTGACGACAGGCTTATCATGGCTATGCTTCTTTAAGGCTATCCAGCTAGGGGATGTCTCCAAGGTGGTGCCAATCGATAAATCAAGTATCGTCTTAACGATAATCCTTTCCTTTATCATCCTTAGAGAGCCGCTGACTCCGATGGTCGTCATAGGAGGCTTGCTGATTAGTGCAGGAACCTTCATCTTAATTGGAAAAACAAAAACGACCAAAAAGAAAGGGCATTTGAAGCAGTCATACATATTTCTTGCGTTGTTGTCTGCGGTTTTTGCTGCCTTGACAAGTATACTGGCCAAGATTGGGATTGAGAATGTCGATTCAAATCTAGCGACATTTATTCGGACGATTGTCATTCTGTTCTTTGCATGGGGCATTGTCTTCTGGCAGGGGACTTACCGAGAGCTGAAGACTGTCTCTAAGAAGTCTTTCCTTTTCCTCATCCTATCTGGTGCTGCAACGGGATTATCATGGTTATGCTATTTCGGGGCTATTTCGATTGGTAAAGTATCCATCGTTGCACCTATTGATAAATTCAGTACAGTATTAACGATCATTCTTGGCGTCCTTCTATTAAAGGAAAAGCTTTCAAGGAATACAATAATTGGCGGTCTAGTTATTACGGCAGGCACCCTCTGTCTCATTGTATAAATCACACACAAAAACCCCCTTGGTTAAAGAATAGATTCCTTATTCCCAAGGGGGTTTGCTAAAATATATAGAAAGATTATTATTCATTTACAGCGTTACTTCTCTTCCTGAAAGCTGTTCATATTCTCTAGCTACATACTCTTGTCCTTTGTCAAATTCCTGCAGCAGCCTCTTCAATTGCTTGGCTCTTTTGTATTCTTTAATTTTCCGTTGATAGACATCCGTTGTAATGGAGTGGTCAACCATTCGTTCAGCTTTTAAAATTTCAATGCCGATCATACTTTTCAAACCTGTGCTGGTTATGTGTTTTTCCATCAAAATCACCTCTAAAACATTACTTCATAAATTTCACTTCTCTATATTAGCATAATGTTTTTGTGATTTTGGGATACTAACAAAATTGTTAGAACAAGCCGTTTGATTGTTATATAAGCACTTGAAAGCAATCTATACTGCTCATGTATGCTTATCCATCTTAAAAGGCATAAACCACCTTAATATTCCCGAATCTCATAGCCGACATTTTTGATAGTGCTGATGAATTCCCTGCCAAGCTTTCGTCTAATTCGATTGATGGTTGTATTAATAATATCCTCACTCATTTCACCATGTTCGGACCAAATGGCTTCCCATAATTCTTTCTTCGTGACAATTTGATGCTTATGGTCAAGGAGATACGTTAATACTTGCATTGGAATCTTGGATAGTGACTCAATTGAACCATCCTTCAAGGTGATAGTCCCCTTTAACGGTTCAATTTTATGACCAGCATGTATGTATTCGTGGCTCTTTCTCACTGTATTATCCATCAAATTCTTAATATTTAAGACTAGTTCTTTATAACTGAATGGTTTCGTGAAATAAAGGAGAGCCCCCTCTTGTAGACCTCTTAACCTAGCATCCGATGAATCTGCGCCCGTCACAAGAATAAATGGGATATTTTTCTTGCTTCTAATAATGGAGGCTGCTTCGAGTCCATCTATGATAGCCCCGTGAATAGTGATGTCAAATATTAAAAGGTCATAGTCATGTTCCTCACAAGCCTTGATTGCTTCTTCAGGATCATCAAAATCATCCACCTTGTATCCTTGAAGTTCGAGTCTTTTTTTCAGAACCGTTCGTGCTACTGGCTCATCCTCCAATATTAACATTCTTATGGCAAATCACCTCTAACTTATTCCCTCTATACTTTCTTACTATAATATATATCGTCTGTTTTTAAAAGTAGTACTGAATGAATCCATTAACCATAATTGGAAAAAAATAATAACCTGTATATATCTACGTTGCTACTGGAAATATATTCTCAAGGTGTTTTTCTTCTATTCTGGGTTGAAATTTCCCCCAATAGCGAATAATATATTAAGGGTCGTCACAAACGTTCGTGTTTGACGAAATTATATTTGGAGGTTTCCATTTTGCTTGAACAATTCTTTTCACTTTCAAAACATCAAACATCTGTGAAAACGGAAATTTTAGCAGGAATTACCACGTTCTTCACGATGGTCTATATTATCATTGTTAACCCGGCGATTTTATCCGCTTCCGGGATTCCGTTTGAGCAAGTATTTATGGCAACGATCATTTCAGCTGTTGCCGGTACGCTCATTATGGGTTTATTCGCCAAATATCCAATTGCTATTGCACCAGGCATGGGGTTGAACGCCTACTTTGCCACAGTAGCTGGAACAAACGGATTAAGCTATCAAATCATCCTTGGAACAGTATTTATTGCTGGTATCCTCTTTTTACTGCTTAGCTTCAGCCGACTGCGGGAGCTGATTATCCTTTCCATTCCCCCATCCATTAAATATGGCATTTCTGCGGGAATTGGATTGTTCATTGCTTTCTTAGGACTGCGACAAGCACAGATTTTTGTCGCTAACGAAAGCAATTTAGTCGGCCTTGGCGATTTAACAGCACCTATGCCGCTCTTAACCATCGCTGGATTGTTGATTACGCTGCTTCTTATGGTCCGAAAAGTCCCAGGAGCTCTCTTTATCGGAATGATCATCACGGCTGTAATTGGTTATTTTACTGGTATGCTGAACCTGACTGGATCAGAATTGATTCCTTCCCTGCCTCCTATGCCCGTATTCTTTGATATGGATTTGGCTGGGGTATTCTCAAATGGTTTGTATTCTGTCGTCTTCTCCTTCTTGCTTGTTACCATCTTTGATACGACAGGAACAATGGTAGCCGTATCTGAACAAGCGGGACTCATGAAGGACGGAAATCTGCCGCGAGCAAAGCAGGCCTTCCTTGGCGATTCCATTGCCACTACGCTTGGAGCAGCATTTGGTACAAGTCCTTCAACAGCCTATGTTGAATCCTCTGCGGGTGTTGCTGCAGGTGGACGAACTGGATTAACAGCTGTTACAGTTGCTTGCCTGTTTGTTGTGGCTATGTTCTTCTCGCCATTTATTTCAGCTATTTCTAGCTTAGCTGCCATCACGTCACCCGTCTTAATTATTGTCGGCTGCTTCATGATGGGTAGCCTGTCGAAGATTAACTGGGCTGAATTTGACGAAGCCTTTACCGCTTTTCTCATTATCTTAGCTATGCCTTTAACCTCAAGCATTTCAACTGGAATCGCCTTTGGGTTTATCCTTTATCCATTACTTAAATTGTTCGGTGGAAAAGGAAGAGAAGTACCACCGCTCATCTATGTGTTTGGTATTTTATTCATCATCCAATTAATTTGGTTCCCTGCCCATTAAGAAATGAAAAAAGCTCTAATCCGCCACTAGGTAGATTAGAGCTTTTTTTCATTCAACTCATCATTCAACTTAAACTGTCTATTGGCAAATTTACGATAAAGCTCATGAGTTTCCATTAGTTCACGATGGGTTCCCATTCCTGTTATCCGCCCCTTCTCGAGAAAGATGAGTTTATCTGCATCTATCACGGTCGAAAGACGATGGGCAATAATCACCGTTGTCCGGCCCTCCATTAGCTTCTCCAACGCTTGCTGAACCAGCTGTTCGGATTCACTGTCCAGGCTGGACGTCGCTTCATCAAGCATCAAGAGGCTTGGATTGCGAAGAAGCGCTCTGGCAATCGCAATTCTTTGCCTCTGTCCCCCAGAAAGCTTCAGCCCTCGCTCACCAACCTCTGTATCGAATTGAAGAGGAAGCTCCTCAATAAACCCTAAAGCATTGGCCATCCTTGCCACATTGACCAGCTCCTCATTATCGACCGCACGATCAACACCATAGCAAATATTATCACGAATGGTCCCGCCAAGAAGCGGACTTTCCTGGGATACATAGCCAATATGACTTCTCCACGAATGAAGAGAATAATCCGTAATCAAATGATCACCGATAAGAATCTCACCCTTTGAAGGCTGATAATATCGCTCCAGCAATTTGAAAAGTGTCGTTTTTCCGCTCCCGCTGGGCCCTACGATAGCCGTAACTTTTCCTGCTTCAACAGATGCATCAATATTTTGTAAAATAGGTTCCTCTTCTGAATACCCAAAGGAAATATTCTGAAGAGTAATGGTTCGATCAGCCTTTTTCAGTTCTAACCCTTCCGTCAGTGCTTCCTCTTCTTCATTTAAGATTTCGATAATTCGGCTCGTGGCACCAATAGATTTCTGTAATTGAGTAAAGAAGGTCGTAATTTGCCCCATCGGCATGATGATCTGAAACAAATACAAAATAAAAGCGACCAATGAACCTGCCGTAATCAATCCGCTGGAGACCTGCATCCCCCCGTAACCAATTACACCGACCAATGCGGCCATTAAAACAAGCGTAATAATCGGTGATACAAGGGCAAGAACCTTAGCCTCCTTTTTCCCAAGATTGAACAGCCGTTTGATTCCTTTCTTTCCCCGCTCTATTTCGACCCTTTCAGCGTTTGATGCCTTCACTAGCTTAATCTCTGGCAGAACCTCATTCAATATGCCTGTAAAAATACCCGTCTCTTTTTGCGTTTCCTTAGAGATTCGAAGCATAAATCTTCCAATGGGAATCAAAATAGCTGCTGCAATAGGGAATACAATAAAGATTAATAAGGTCAGTCTCCAGTTCATGACAAATAAAATGATAATGGACCCAAGGACAGAAATAATCCCTGTTACAGCTCCAATTAAATGCGTTGTAATCAATTCTTTAACGACCATCGTATCATTTGTCATTCGGCTGATCATCTCGCCTGAACCTACCTTGTCTGAGAAGGATACGGGCAGCCTCATTAATTTTTGGTAAAGAAGTTCTCTTAAGCCAGCGATAATCCTCTGCCCATTGAGACCAAGTACATAGGTCGAATACGCATTCAGGATTGCTTGAACGAGGAAAACGGCGATAATTCCGATAACCTGAACTTTTGATAGAGACGACATACTGAAGCCGTCGACAAGGTTCTTCGTCAGGATAGGGATGGTTAAACCCACAATGGTCGTCATGATGCTCAATAGGAGAGCAATCCCTAGTTGACTATATGATGGATTAGATTGATGAATCAGCCTGACGAAACGGCGATAATTTCCTTTATAGCTCTTTTCCTTTTTCACGTAGATTTATTTCTCCTTTCTTTCCAAAGACTAAAAAACTCAACCGTTCTTCTTCAATCATTATACCTCTTAATAGACGAAATCGACTGTTTTATGCCAATCCTGACCAGCTTCTTTTTTTCAGGATACCAGGCTCGTATCCTGCACAAACTGACTATACTCTGAAGCAGTTCGTCTTAAACGATTGGGACGAACTGCCATTATCAATAGGGAGCTGAGAGAGGTGCGGAAATTATTTCGTTATTTGACTTCATTTAAAGGCCCCATTGCTTTCGTTATTGGGCTCGTATTTATCCAATCCATGGCCGAGCTTTACCTACCCACATTAATGGCCAAAATTATTGATACTGGTGTAGTGAAGCATGATATCCCCTTCATATGGAAGATCGGGGGCCTCATGATTGCTGTCGCGCTCGCTGGGACCATTTGTTCTGTCAGTGCCAGTTATTTCAGCGCAAGGATTGCCATGTCTTTCGGGAAAATGCTGCGCTCTAAGGTGTTTACCCATATAGAAGGATTTTCTTTGCATGAATTTGGAACTGTCGGGACCGCTTCCTTGATTACAAGGACGACCAACGATATCATCCAAATCCAGGTCGTCTTAAATATGTTGCTTCGCATGATGATTTCCGCTCCGTTAATGGCTATTGGCGGTATTATCATGGCTGTCTCCGTTAACCCCGGACTCTCCATCGTTATCGTTGTCTCTGTTCCCATCCTGATTATTGGTATCGCCCTTGTCATTTGGCGGGGGGTCCCGCTCTTTAAAAAGGTACAGGTACGGTTAGATGCAGTAAATCGAGTGCTGAGAGAGGGACTTACAGGAGTACGGGTTATCCGTTCCTTTAATCGCATTGATTACGAAAAGCAGCGTTTTGGGCAGGTAAATGCCCTTTTGCGCGACACAACCATTAAGGTTAACAAGTTAATTGCCGTCCTTATGCCCTTTATGATGCTTGTCATGAACTTTACAACAATCGCCATTGTTTGGTTTGGTGCAGTAAGGATTAATGCAGGGGATATGATGGTCGGAGATCTCATGGCTTTTATGCAATATGCCATGCAAATTATGTTCTCCATGATTATGCTTTCCATGATGTTTGTCTTGATCCCCCGGGCATCTGCATCTGCCGCAAGGATCAATGAAGTGCTTGCCATTCACCCAAGCATCCAGGAAACCCCCTCAGCTCATGATAGCAGCATGCTAGGCACCATCGAGTTTAAAGATGTCAGCTTCTATTATCCCGGTGCGGAAAAACCAGCCTTAAAGAATCTTTCCTTCAAGGCTTTCCCGGGTGAAGTAACGGCTATCATCGGGGGCACCGGCTCAGGTAAATCCTCGCTGCTGAAATTAATCCCGCGCTTTTATGAACCAACTCAAGGTTCCATCCTTATTGATGGTGTACCGGTAAAGGATTATCCGTTGGATGCCCTGCGGAACAAAATCGGACTTGTCCCGCAAAAAGCTGTCCTTTTCACAGGCACTGTCAAGGATAACATCCGGTTTGGCAATGAGATGGCTGCCGATGAAGACGTCATTCATGCCGCAAAGGTAGCTCAAGCCTATGACTTTATCACCGCAATGAACGAGGGATTTGATAGTCCGATTTCACAAGGAGGCACCAATGTGTCTGGCGGGCAAAAACAACGTTTATCGATTGCAAGGGCTCTTGTCAGAAATCCTGAGATCTACCTTTTCGATGACAGCTTCTCTGCACTTGATTTCAAAACAGATGCCAAACTTCGTAAAGCTTTAAAAGAAGTCACGGAACATTCTACTGTACTGCTCGTTGCTCAGCGTGTATCCACTGTAATGGATGCAGATCGCATTATTGTGCTGGACGAAGGTAACGTGATGGGCATTGGGACACATGAGGAGCTGCTGCATACAAATAAAACCTATCAAGAAATCGTCAAATCCCAGTTATCTGAGGAGGAGATAGCATGAGCAAGATGACTAAACGTCAAGCAAATCCAAGCTTTGGCCCGCGGGGAGGACCCGGTGCACCCATTCAGAAGGCGAAGGACTTCAAAGGGACGTTCAAGCGATTGATCGGCTATTTAGCTCCATATAAATGGAGGCTTGCAGCTGTTTTCGGTACAGCTGTTCTCAGTACACTCTTTACGATTATCGGACCAAAAATCCTTGGTAAGGCGACTACAAAGATCTTTGAGGGTATTGTATTGAAAATGAACGGAGTCCCGGGTGCTGGAATTGATTTTAACTATATAGCCCGCATTCTCGTCCTATTAGGCTTTCTCTATTTATTTAGTTCCCTTTTCACCTTCATACAAGGTTTCATCATGGCAAGCGTTGCCCAAAAAACTGTATTCCAGCTGCGGAAAGAAGCTGAGGCAAAAATCAGCCGACTTCCATTAAAGTACTTTGACAGCACGACAACAGGAGAAACATTAAGCCGTGTCGTCAATGATGTAGATAATATCAGTACAACCCTCCAGCAAAGCTTAACGCAGATTATTACGAGTGTGGTCACCATCATTGGTGTGATTATCATGATGCTCTCAATCAGTGTAACGATGACCCTCATTTTACTGCTGACACTGCCGCTGAGCGGGATTATTGCCGTACTTGTCGCCAAAAAGTCACAAGGCTATTTTGGAGCCCAGCAGAAGGTTCTTGGACAACTAAATGGGCATGTTGAAGAAATCTATACCGGACATGAGGTTGTCAAAGCATTTGGCCAGGAACAAAAGGCTATTGAAGAATTTGACGAAATCAATGAGCAGCTCTATCAATCCTCATGGAAAGCTCAATTCATTTCAGGCGCTATTATGCCGCTCATGCAGTTTGTCAATAATCTTGGTTATGTCCTAATCTGTGTCGTTGGCGGTGTCTTCGTAGCTAACGGCAGAATAACCGTTGGTGACATCCAGGCATTCATTCAATACGCGCGTCAATTCTCTCAGCCCATCACGCAAACAGCCAACATCGCCAACATCCTTCAATCAACGATTGCATCGGCTGAAAGAGTATTTGAGCTGTTAGACGAACAAGAAGAAGAGGCAGAATCAGAAAAACCAATTTCTCTCGAGCATCCTAAGGGATATGTGACATTCGAGAATGTTGATTTCGGGTATAAATCTGATCATTTGCTCATTAAGAACATGAATATTACCGTTACACCGGGGCAGAAGGTTGCTATTGTCGGACCAACCGGCGCTGGAAAGACAACCCTCATCAATTTATTGATGCGTTTTTATGAAATTCAAGGCGGTGCGATACGAATTGACGGTGTCAATATTAAGGATATGAAACGTTCCGAACTTCACAGCCTATTTGGAATGGTTCTCCAAGATACATGGCTTTTCAACGGAACGATTGCTGAGAATATCGCATATGGCCGAATCGGTGCCACAGATGAGGAAATCATCGAGGCGGCTAAAGCCGCTCATGCCGACCATTTCATCCGTACTCTTCCAGAGGGATTTGAGACCGTTTTAAATGAGGAAGCCACCAATATTTCACAGGGACAAAAACAACTGCTTACGATAGCCAGGGCCATTCTCGCCAACCCGGCCATTCTTATTCTAGATGAAGCCACTTCCAGTGTGGATACAAGAACTGAACTCTTTATCCAAAGAGCCATGAATCGACTGATGGAAGACCGGACAAGCTTTGTCATTGCCCATCGATTGTCCACCATTAAGGATGCCGACCTTATATTGGTCATGAATAAAGGAACGGTAATCGAACAAGGGACACATGATGATCTTCTGGCCCAAAATGGCTTTTACGCCGACCTTTATAACAGCCAGTTTGCCAGCTGAATAATAAAGAAAAACACAGAGTCCAAACCGATTGCCCCACTATATGTCTAATAAGGGTGCATTTCAATATGGCTCTGTGTTTTTTTTAGGAGATCAAAGGATTAGCGAAAAAAATCAAATTGTCAGAAATATTCGCATTATTTAAAATTTATGATGAATGTCATAATTATTTATGATATTATATTAATATACAAAATATCACGAGGAAGGTGAATGATTTGCGTTCAAACAAAATGTACAACCAAATAATGAATGAACTGCGAATCAATTATCAAAACTATTATGACTTTCATACGATTTCGATGAATGATTTCAATAAACGGCGAACATCATTAATCCTGCGATTACGAACAGCTGCCCATGAAAATGAAGCTCAAATGAGCAAACAGCAGCAAGGCTAACGTTTTCTCCGTTGTTCAAAATAAAGCGCCATTCATTCATTGCCGCCAGCAAAAAAACTTGGTTGTGCACACCAAGTTTTTTCCCGCTATCTCACTATTATTTTTCGAGTGTTAGCACCGTTCTAATACAATTTCTTTAAATCAATTAGCTCCTTCGCCAGCTTTACAATTCGTTCTTTTTCTTCCACATTGATGATTTCATTATTCGGTCCAAAGCAAGAGGTATGCAAGAATACATTATTCAATGGCAAAATAGCTTTGAAATAAGAAAGAATAGGCTTTAGTTGATATTCACTCATAAGAAAATGCTTTTCTGATCCCCCGTTTGTCACGATTCCCGCTACTTTCCCTTTAAAGCAATTCGGTGCGAGATGATCAAAGACATTCTTTAGAACACCAGGGATGGAAGCTTGATAAATCGGTGTTCCTATCACGAGCACATCTGCTTCATTAATCTTGTTTACAACATCCTGTGTGTCTTGATTATATTCTGCGAAGGGGATACCGCGGACAAATTCAACCTCATAATCGCGTAAATCAACCATTTCCGTCTCTACATTCTCATCATATTGATTGATGGCTGCTAAAACCTCTTCCACTGATTTTGCTGTTTTAGAACCAATAATTGCCCCAGATAAACCAACTGCTTTCATTTCTTCTTCATCCTCCTACGACCTATGTACATTTCCCGATCATGCTAATCGATATTTTTATCATACGACGGGAAAAGGAGAATATCCACTATTCAGCTTTTTTGTCGAAACAAAAAGACCCCTATCTAATCCTTACGAACTAGATAGGAGCCTAAAAGCCTGTTATCAAAACATCCTTATATTTCGCATCACTTTCCAAAATCATCTTCGCAAACGGGCAAACAGGAATGATTTGCATCTGTTCTGCACGAGCATATTTCACTACACGATTGATTAATTCACGCCCTAGCCCCCTGCCTCTATATTTGTCGGCTACAAGTGTGTGATTAATCAAGATAACCTCCTTATGATCGCGCTCCCTAACACAAGGGACAAATTCCAATTGAGCGACGATGTTTCCATCCATCGCAATATAAAATTCTGTTTTTGTATCAGCCATTCGCTTCACCTTCCCGCAAATGATTGCCCGTGTTCTGATTTCCTCTAATTCACCAGTTATCTGGTCTTATTTGACCATATGTTTTTCTCCACCTGTTTATTCCTACTGTTTTAAATAAAATACCTATATGTTATGTATACCCTTCACCTTACAGGCAAAACGCATAAATAGGTAAAATTACCTATTTAATCATCATTCAAACTTCTTATTTTAGCGCCCGTAGAAACAATTATGCTAAAATAATATTATCAAACTGATATTCTAGCGAGGTGTTTGGCTTATGGATAAGAAAGCTGTCTTATTAGTCAATTTAGGAACACCAGACAAACCAGTCTCATCATCAATCAGACCTTATTTAAAGCAATTTCTTTCAGATCGACGCGTCATCGACCTGCCAAGATGGAAATGGATGCCTATCTTACACGGCTTTATTCTGCCTTCAAGGTCAAAAAGAAATGAATCAGTCTATCAACAAATCTGGACAGATGAGGGATCTCCACTTCTTTATTACAGCATGAAACAACGGGAAGCATTGGAAGAAAAAATCCTAGATAAGAATACAAGAATATCTTTAGCCATGAATTATGGGACCCCCTCTATCTCAGATGAGCTGGAAAAATTACATAAATGGGGAGTTAGAAAATTAATTATACTGCCCCTTTTCCCACAATACTCTTCCACCACAACAGCCTCCGTGTGGGATCATGTGACAAAGGAAATATCTAAGTGGAGGGATATACCTGAGGTGGTGTTCTTGCGGGATTTTGCTAATCATCCATTATGGATTGAATTGCTAAAGAAACGAATTGAAGACGGTGCGAAAGCCTACGGAAAACCAGATGTGATTCTCCTTTCTTATCACGGAATTCCTAAGCGATATACTTTCGGAGGAGATGATTATCCTTATCGATGCCATACGACTGCACAAGCGCTGAAGGATCGGATGCCGGGTATAAATTTCATGATTTCCTATCAGTCAAAATTTGGACAAGAGCCATGGCTTGAACCCTCGACAAGTGAAATATTAATAGATTTGGCCCGTACAGATGTGAAGAATGTCCATGTCATCTCTCCCTGCTTCACAGCTGACTGCCTTGAAACACTTGAGGAGCTTGCGCATGAAAACAAGCAATTGTTCTTGGATAATGGCGGTGAAAGTTATCATTATTTAAGTGCTGCCAATGACGACCCGCTATTCATCGATTGCTTAGCAGATATTATCAAAGGGTATCTGCATCCAACAGCCTAACCGATGAAGCCCGCTGATCGATAGCGGGCTCCAGGCTATATAAGTACATCATCTAAGCTTGACCACCCATAACCAAGCTCCTTCAGTTCCTTACCTGAAATAAGCAGCTTCTCCTGAATGAAGGTCTTTCCACCCATCGCTTCATAAAACCTTTTTGAAGGATTTTCATCTATCACCCACACCATCATATTCTGAAATTTTTCTTTCCTCATTTCTCCCAGCCATTTCTTAACCAACTTCTTCCCTATCCCTTTTCTTTGGTGCTCTTTTAAGAGATAGATGGCATAAAGCTCTCCTTCATAAGGCAATTTTCCGCTTCGTTC
>NZ_JBJEFJ010000042.1:0-3246 GCF_051873915.1 Pradoshia sp. | reverse complement strand
AAGGCTGGATAAATGAAAATGGACAAGCTGACGGTCTTTTTGCAGAGATTACTGTATTTTTTAGTTAAATTTCTTATAAAAGTTATCAATAGGACAGCCAAATTGAAATATCGTTTCCTATGACCAATGACCCCTATTTACGATATTCTGATTCAATGGCCATCCCCTCGGGTAGCAGAAAGACAAGGTTTTTATCCATCAGTGTACGATTTTAGAGGAAAATCCAAATGATAAGAGCATATAATTTACAAATCGTTCAAGAATGTTTATAATCCTTATAGTAATACTATGAATTAGCGAAGAGGGGGATATACCAAAGTGGATACTTTGTTATTGCTTGTCAATATTATTTTGTTACTAGCTCTAATCGGTCTTTTATATTTCATGCAGAAGAAACATGTCTCGTTTTCTAAGCGGGTATTTACAGCTCTTGGCCTCGGGCTCATCCTTGGCTTCTACCTGCAGTTCGGCTATGATAGCGGATCAGAGGTGCTTGAGGGTACGAAGAATTGGTACAGTATCGTTGGAACCGGCTATGTCAGCTTCTTGAAGATGATTGTCATGCCATTGATTGTTGTTTCCATCATCTCTGCGATTATCAAAATTAAAGGGGATAGCGGTGTTGGGAAAATCAGCTTTTCCATTATCGGTGTGCTCGTTGCCACAACAGCGATTGCGGCAGTTATTGGGATTGTGAGTGCACTAGGGTTTGACCTTTCCGCTGATAATCTTGAAAATGGTGAAGCAGAGCAGGCTCGCTCTGCCCAATTAGAAGAAACGATGGTTCAAGTGGACGACTTAAGCTTCCCTGAGCGGATTCTGCAGGTCATCCCAACGAACCCATTTCTTGATTTAACTGGACAGCGTCCTACTTCCACTATTGCAACCGTCATTTTTGCCGCCTTTATAGGGATAGCAGCAATTGGGGTGCGCAGAAAGGCTCCGGAAGAGTTCGCAACATTTGAGAAAATTATTGATGCGCTGTATAAGATTGTGATGCGGATTGTGACATTGATTCTCCGACTTACTCCATACGGCATTGTGGCTCTTATGGCCAATACGATTGCGAATACGAATATGGATGGGGTTATCGAGCTTTCCCGATTCGTCATCGCCTCCTATGTGGCGCTGATTGTCATGTTCCTTGTTCATCTAGTCATTTTAAGCTTCTCCGGACTTAGCCCGGTACAATATGTAAAGAAAATTGGACCATTGATGACATTTGCCTTTACATCCCGATCTAGTGCAGCTGCGATTCCAATCAATGTGGAAACCCAGACCACTCAATTCGGGAACTCAAGAGGCATTGCGAATTTTGCGGCATCTTTAGGTGCATCCATCGGTCAGAACGGCTGTGCGGGAATTTATCCGGCTATGCTGGCCGTCATGATTGCTCCAGACCCGCTTGATCCGGCTTTCTTGATTCAACTAGTCATCATCGTAGCCATCAGTTCATTTGGTGTCGCTGGTGTTGGCGGCGGTGCAACATTTGCTGCCTTGATTGTCCTATCAAGCATGAATCTGCCAATCGGCATCGCGGCTCTTTTGATTTCTGTTGAACCACTTATTGATATGGGCCGTACTGCTCTTAATGTGAGCGGCTCTGTGACAGCTGGTCTAGTGACAGGAAGAGCGACAGGACAGCTTGATAAAAAAGTTTATAACAGTGAAAAAACAGAGATGGAATCTGTTGAATTGTAAGGATGTGCACCCGCACATCCTTTCTTCCTTTTAGACAGCAGGAAAAAGGCGGTTCAAGTCGAATAATATAAGGGTATGGAATAGAGTGAAATGGAGGAATACTACTATGGGAAAGAAAATCATCCAAACATCAAAGGCTCCTAGCGCAATCGGCCCTTATTCTCAAGCTATCGAGGCCAATGGATTCGTGTATACATCCGGCCAACTGGGACTTGACCCGGAAACAGGGGAATTAAGAAGCGGTATTCGCGAACAAACACAGCAGGCGTTAAAGAATGTCCAGGCTATCTTGAATGAGGCAGGGCTGAGTCTAGATAATGTGGTTAAAACAACGGTGTTCCTGCAGGATATGAATGACTTTGCAACGGTTAATGAAATCTATGCGATTTACTTTAACAGCTCCCTTCCGGCAAGAAGTGCCATTGAGGTCGCACGCCTGCCAAAGAACGGGCTTGTAGAAATAGAGGCAATTGCTGTAGTATGATAATAGAAAGAGCCAAGTAACGGCTCTTTTTTTCAAAATGACCCGTATAAAGAGAGAGGGGGTATGGACATGCCAAAAGGAGCAGGAAAAGTCATTGGACAGAACAAAAAGGCATACCATGATTACTTTATTGAAGAAACCTATGAGGCAGGAATTGTTCTCCAAGGAACGGAAATCAAATCGATTCGTAATGGCCGCGTGAATCTGAAGGATTCCTATGCGAGGATCATTAATGGCGAGGTCTTCCTGATGGGAATGCATATCAGCCCATATGAGCAGGGGAACCGCTATAACCACGATCCGCTGCGCGTGCGCAAGCTTCTTCTACACAATAAAGAAATCTCCAAGCTGATCGGCCAAACGAAGGAACAAGGCTATGCACTCGTCCCATTGAAGCTTTATTTGAAAAACGGCTTCGCGAAAGTGTTAATCGGCCTTGGTAAGGGTAAGAAGAATTATGACAAGCGTGAAGATCTGAAGAAGAAGGAAGCCAAACGCGAAATTGAGCGTGCCTTCAAGGAACGGCAGCGCTAATCTGGTTTAAAGCCCAAGTTCTTACAATTGAATTTCACATCCGTTGTGATATAATAATTCATGTACCGTAATTGAATAGAAGCAAAGCAAACAAGCTTTGAGCTTCTTCATTTCGTACGCTCCACATTCTTAATGAGGGGACGTTACGGATTCGACAGGGGTAGTTCGAGCTTATGTTGCGAGTCGAGGGGATCGGCCTCGTTAAAACGTCATAGCCTATAACTGGCAAACAAAACAACAACCTAGCTTTCGCTGCCTAATAACAGTCGATAGCTGTTCCTCCCTCCATCGTCCATGTGGTAGGGTAAGGGACTCACTCTAAGTGGACTACGCCGGATCTCGCCGTCTGAGGGAGAAGGAAGAGAACAATCAGACTAGCTGCCCGGAAGCCTGTCGATAGGCCGAAGGACCAGCGAATCGCCAATATATCGACTACACTCGTAGAAGCATAAGTGCCGTTATCTTTGGACGTGGGTTCGACTCCCACCGTCTCCACCAATACATAGTTTTGGTGGTTTTTTATTTTT
>NZ_JBJEFJ010000041.1:0-18100 GCF_051873915.1 Pradoshia sp. | reverse complement strand
AGCATGGGCAAAGGGTGGGACTTGCGTGGCTCTTCCCACCTTTCTCCCACTCTTCCACCACCTCTCCTATGCGCAGCATGGGCAAGGGGTGGGCTATGCATGGCTCTTCCCACCCTTCTCGCACCCTTCCACTACTCTCCCATGCATGCTTAGAATGAATAACCAAATAAAAAAGGAGAAGCCACTGCTTCTCCCTTTCTGGATCGATCTATTATAAACTCAAAATATGGAATCCTGAATCGACATGAATGTTTTCTCCTGTGATCCCTCTTGATAACGGGCTAAAGAGGAATAGGGCTGTGTCTCCGACTTCTTCTTGTGTGACTTGTCTTCTGAGCGGGGCTTTTTCTTCGAATACTTTACGAATGGTATTAAAGTCGCCGACTCCTTTGGCTGAGAGGGTCCGGATGGCTCCTGCAGAGATGGAATTTACACGGATGCCGGATGGTCCGAGATCATTGGCCAAGTATTTAACGCTTGCTTCGAGGCTTGCTTTTGCAACTCCCATAACATTGTAGTTCTGGACAACTCTTTCTCCACCTAAATAAGTGAGAGTGACGATGCTCGCTCCTTCATTCATCATGTCCCGGGCAGCCTTGGCAACGGCAGTCAGTGAATAGGAGCTGATGTTTTGAGCTAATAAGAAGCCTTCTCTGTTTGTATTTAAGTATTCGCCTTTTAATTCTTCTTTGTTGGCGAAAGCAATGCAGTGAGCGATTCCATCGATTTTTCCGTATTTTTCGCGGATATCGGCGAAGCATCTTTCGATTTCTGCGTCGCTTGTGACATCACATGGAAGGACATAGGTGTCTTTCCCTCCCTCTAAGCTGTCGACTAATTCATGTACTCCCTTTTCCATCCGTTCACCGGCGTATGTAAAAATCAGTCTGGCCCCAGCTTTATAAAGGGCAGTCGCAATTCCCCATGCGATGCTCCGTTTATTGGCTACTCCCATGATGACAATTGTCTTATTATCCACATTCACGTTCATAAAAGGAATCCTCCCCATAATTAATACATATTATTAGTACCTGATACTAATTTATACTAATAACCATCTTCATGTAAAGCCTATTTCCTAAATTATCCTAGGCGACTCATGAAAATGGTGGCCATTCCGAAATAAATGACGATACTGATTAAGTCATTGATTGTGGTGATAAAAGGTCCTGAAGCTACAGCCGGGTCGATTTTGAGCTTATTCATAACCAGCGGCACAAGGCTGCCCGCCAATGTAGCCACCATTAGGGAAACAAGAATGGAGTTACCGACAAGGATGGCTAGGAAAAGATCATCCTGCCAGGCAAAGACAAGGATTGTCACGAGAATTCCGCATGTAACGCCCGTGATAAGACCTGTACCTGCTTCCCTCAACAGGAGGAGCCATTTATTCTCTTCTGCAATTTCGCCAGTGGCAATCCCGCGCACGATGACGGCAAGGCTTTGTGTTCCTGTATTGCCTGCCATCCCTGCAATCAATGGAATAAAGACTGCTAAGATTGCTTTTTGAGATAGAGCACTCTCAAAATGACTAATTAGGTTTGCTGTGATCAATCCGAGGAACAATAAGATAATCAGCCACGGTAATCGTTTTCGAGCAGAGGAAAGCGGATTGGTATCTAGCTTTTCCATTTCAGATACCCCTGCTAGCTTGGAATAGTCGTCTGAGGCAATTTCGTCCATAACATCCATGATGTCATCAACTGTAATAATTCCGACCATATGCAATTGGAAATCGACGACGGGTAATGCCAGGAAATCATAGTCCCGCATCATCCTTGCAACTGTTTCCTGATCATCACTTACTTTTGCATAATGGACTTGCTCATTCATCAATTCAAAGATCCACGTATCATCAGCAGCGACCAATAAATCACGCAAGGATATGACTCCAGTGAGCTTATTCTGGTGGTCAACGACATAAATATAATAGATTAATTCAGCATCCAATGCCTCTTTTCGAAGCATTTGCATTGCGTCCCTGACCGTCTGATTCTCTGAGACGCCAATGTACTCCGTTGTCATGATGCTTCCTGCGGTTGAATCCTCATAATGAAGGAGATGGCGAATGGGTTCTGCTCGGTCCTTATCCATCAGCATTAAGTAACTAATGGTCTGCTCCTTTTCTAAATTCTCGAGCAAGTCAACAGCGTCATCCGTATACATATCGGCAATCACAGAAGCAGCATAATTTGGGTCCATATCGCTTAATGCATCCTCTAGCAGCTCTGTCTCATCAAGGAGGTTCCCCATTATTTCCGCCATTTCTTCCGGTGATAGATAATAAGAGACAATAGTCCTCTCTTCTCGGTTTAGCTGCATGTATATTTGGGATTGGTCATATGGGTGGAGGGTTAAATATTGCTCCCTGAATCTGTCATATTTTCCCTCTGCCAGCAATGCCCCATACACGTCTGTCAAAACCTTATGGTCGTCCATTGGATTAGCCTCCTTTCGTGAATACAGTATTGTTCATTTTGATTCATGCTAGTTGAACGATATACTATTTCTATATGATTCATTTACCAAAAAAGGGTTTAGTTGAAACAAGCAATCACTGGGAAGGATATAGAGAAGTGGATGGGAGGGTCAATGATGTATGATTGTATCGGAGATGTGCATGGATGTTTTGACGAATGCATGCAGCTATTGAAAAAGATGGGCTATCTCTTTGAGGATGGAATGCCCTATCATCCAGAAGGGTATCTGCCTGTATTTGTTGGGGACATTACAGACCGCGGCCCTGAATCCGTTAAGATGATTGAATTTGTTTGGGAGCTTGTTATACAGCAAAAAAAAGGCCTGTATGTGCCTGGAAACCATTGCAATAAATTATACCGGTATTTCCTGGGGAATAAAGTACATGCTACCCATGGATTGGAAACTACCGTTGCTGAACTTGAAGCCTTAGATTCGAAAACAAGGAAAAAAGTCGGAAAAAAATTCATCCAGCTATATGAGGAATCACCGTTATATCTCGTCCTTGATAAAGGAAATCTTGTCATCGCTCATGCCGGTATCAAGAAGGAACTAATTGGAGTAAAGAATAAAAAGGTGCAAACCTTCGTTCTTTACGGTGATATAACGGGCAGAAGTCTTCCGGATGGACGTCCAGAGCGTCTCGATTGGGCCTTGAAGCATACAGGCAATCCGATGATCGTATATGGCCACACACCTGTTTTAGAGCCGAGAGTGAAGAACAACACGTATAATATTGATACAGGAGCTGTTTTTGGAGGGAAATTGACGGGTCTTCGTTATCCGGAGAAAACCTTTTATCAAGTGAATTCTTCTCTTCCATTTGTGCCTGAGAAATTTCATGTTTATAGCGAATGAGAAAAGAGCTGAATGGGACCGCTTCCCTTTCAGCTCTTTCTTCTTTTCTTATTCGCTGATCAAGCAGCTCATATCTGGTGAAAGGACGCTCTCAAACCGCATTTGTTCACCCGTGATTGGATGATTGAATGTCAAGAAACCGCAATGGAGTGCCTGCCGATTGATTAAAGCCCTCGATCCGCCATATAGATCATCCCCAAGTAAAGGATGTCCCATGTGTGACATATGAACCCGTATTTGATGGGTGCGACCTGTCATCAATTTCAAGTGGAGCAATGAATAGGATGGATAGTGCTGAATCGTTTTGTACAGGGTCAACGCAGCTTGACCGTCTGGACGGACCTCTCGCTTTATAATACTGTCAGCCATACGGCCAATCGGCCCTTCCACACGGCCTTCAGGAGGATGGATATGTCCTTCAATTAAGGCATAATATTCCCTTGATACGGACTTCTCCTTCTGGAACAGACTAAATAAGTGATGGATATGCCGATGCTTAGCAATCAGTACCAATCCAGATGTATCCCTGTCAAGCCTTGTTACAATATGGACAGCCGCCTGATGCCCAATCTGCTCATAATAATGAACAATAGCATTGGCGAGGCTTTTCGTTGGATGTTCCCGAGAAGGAATGGTATTCATGCCTGCCGGCTTCTCAATGACCAGTACATAATCATCCTCATATTTAATGGTCAGCGGGAGATCATCTCCCTTCATCTTTTCACTGCATGCTTCAGGTGGATATTGAACGATAATCCTATCATCAGGCTGAATGATATACCGAACATTTTCAATGCACCCATTGACCATGATCTTCCCGCCCCTAAACTTGATATCAGTCAGGGCCGCCTTGGAGATTTTTTTACGGTTTAGAAATTCGCGCAGGAGCATTCCCTCCTCCTCCTTTGCAGCAGTGAATTGTAACATAAACGGCTTTGCCATCAAACTCATCCTTTATCTTCAAATCTTTCTTTACCTCATGAAAAAAGGGCCGAATGACTCGGCCCCTGCTAATCAGTCTGTCACAAAGGAATCGCGAACTCTTCTCCAGAAAGGGAATGGCCTGAAGCGTGCAAACCTGATACGTTCATCAGCCACTCGAAATTGAATGGATTTCACGTCCTTATGCAAAAGACTTAAATGATCAATCGTAATTTGGAAATCATCGCTTGTCACCGGCTTCAGCATGCAGGTATGATGCCCTGGCAGAATAAGCGGTGACCCGATTGTCCGAAACACCCGATTATTGATGGAAGCCATCTCCGTCAATTGAATCGCCGGAATGGATGGGTGAATGATGGCACCGCCCAATGCTTTATTGTAGGCAGTACTGCCTGAAGGCGTTGACACACAAAGCCCATCTCCTCTAAAGCGCTCAAAGGACTGTCCCCTAATTTCCACATCCATGACAAGGGTACTGCCCACACTTTTTACGGTCGATTCATTCAAGGCTAAGTATTTCGACTCCCTGCCCCCATGGCTGTAACGGACCGTCACTTCAAGCAGCGGATACTCAACCGTCTGATACGGCGTTTTTGCGATTGCCGTCGCAAGCTTTTCAATCTCCTCAGGAATCCAGTCCGCATAAAAGCCTAGATGGCCTGTATGAACACCGACAAAGGCAGTCCGATTAAGACGGGAGCTGTACCGGTGGAAAGCGTACAGCAATGTCCCGTCACCGCCTACGGAAATGACAATATCCGGTTGGTCTTCATCATAAATGACCCCGAGACTGTCCAGCTGATCTTTAATTTTTTGCATTAGTTCATTTGATTTAGTATCACCTTTTGACGTGACAGCATACTTCATATTCATCCCCACCTGTTAAGTGTTTTTCCCCCTCTTTTTCACGACATAAGCTTGGGCTTCCTGAATTTCAAGCTTAATCTGGGTCATTTCCTCATCCATGTGAAAGGCAGCCTCTGCAAGACTCTCAAGCCTTTTCTTCAATATTTCCGGGAACTGTCCATTGTATTTATAATTCAGCGAATGCTCAATTGTCGCCCAAAAGTTCATGGCAAGCGTCCGGATTTGAATCTCCGCCATGATTTTCTTTTCGCCATGAATGGTTTGAACCGGATATTCAATGACGACATGATAGGAGCGATACCCGCTTGCCTTTTTATTGGTGATATAGTCCCGTTCCTCGAGAATGGTGAAATCGGTTCGCTGCCGAAGCAGAAGAACGACCTGTTTAATATCATCGACGAATTGGCACATAATCCTCAATCCAGCTATATCTTGGATTTCTGATTCTAATTTATCTTCGGGTACATGCTTTTGATATGCTTTATCTAGAATACTTGCAACTGGCTTAACCCGTCCAGTCACAAACTCAATCGGAGAATGCTCGTTTTCCAAATCAAATTGAGACCGAATGCCCCTTAACTTAATTTTCAATTCATCAACTGCCTGTTTATACGGGGCTAAAAATTCATCCCAATTTCTACTCATGGACTCCACCACCTGGATTACTTTTCATAAACAATACCTTAGCGAGCTGGATACGGTTCTGTCTTTATCTGTTCTATTCAAAATTAGCCTATGGCTGTTTGTTATTTAACAATTATGTACTTAGTTTTTGTTACTTATTGTGATGACCATTCCTTCTCTAGCTGCTTACCTCCTATTTTATCACAAGAATATAACTCATTTCTAAGATTGATGTAAACTTACCAAAAAGTCATAATAAGAGGGTACCATTAATGACAGTTGGAGGAATAAAACATGTCTGAACAAATTGAGATTGAATTTAAGAATTTATTGTCGGATGCAGAATTCGAACGCCTAATTGCGGCGCATCATATAAGCGATGAACAATTTATTGAACAGAAGAACCATTACTTCGACACGCCTAACTTTGCCCTGAAGGACTGCCAGAGCGCCCTTCGTATCCGAGAAAAAAACGGCCGGTATGAAATGACCTTGAAACAGCCTCTGCCTGATGGTCATGGACTGCTTGAGACAAACCTCACGCTTGATTCCGGTGCAGCGAGAGCCCTCCTTTCAGGAGAAACTATTCAAGAGGGTCCAGTTTATGACAAAGTCCGGTTAATGGGCATTGACCCAAATCTTCTCTCTTGCTTTGGAACTTTAACGACTGCCAGAGCTGAAATCCCTTATGAAGATGGACTGCTTGTTTTTGATAAGAGCACGTATTTTGATGTGACTGATTATGAGCTTGAATTTGAAGCCAATCATTATGAGAAGGGAAAAATAATCTTTCAGGAATTGCTCCAAACGGCAAACATTCCAGCGCGGGCAACCGATAATAAGGTCAAACGCTTTTTCATGGAGATGCAAAGAGTGAAAAAACTTGAGGAGTGATCAACATGAGGGCAAGTGACTTGCCTATCGCCCTGCAAATACAGGCACTTCAATCCTTTTCAACACTTGGAAGCCAAAACAGCAACACCCGGCCAGAAACAGCAGCCCTATTTCAATCTATGCTTGGAGAGGCGCTTTCTAGTTCCAGCAATGATTCTTCATCACTTGGGCTTGGAACAATCGCAACCTTGATTCATTCCGGGCTTGGCAGCTTAGAACCGACATCAAGCCAAACGATTAAAGCATCATACAATCCTGCAAGCGGGAACTATGACGATATCATCCGTAAAGCAGCAACAACCTATGATGTACCTGAAAAGTTAATACGCGCTGTCATCAAACAAGAAAGCGGATTTGACCCTGACGCGGTCAGTATGGCAGGTGCTTCCGGATTAATGCAGTTAATGCCTTCCACCGCCTCCTGGCTGGGGGTATCTGATGTCTTTGATCCGCATGATAATATTATGGGTGGAACGAAGTATTTACGGAATATGCTCTCCAAGTATAACGGAGATATCACACTTGCGCTTGCAGCCTATAATGCCGGACCTGGTAATGTGGATAAATACGGGGGAGTTCCTCCTTTTGAGGAAACAAAAAACTATGTCAACAAGGTGCTGCATCAATATTATGCGTAAGGAAGGTGAGCGAACATATGCTCATCTTTTTCTTTTATTTGCTCAGCAATTCGCGGTCGAAAAGCAGGATATTGGAAAATTAAGGTCCCCCTTGCTAAAATTATGGTTATATGTAAAACCAATTATAAATAGAGGAGAATGATGTATGGCTGAAGTAAATCTGACACCATACGAGGCATTGGGAGAAGCTAAATTACATGAATTAGTGAATGAATTTTATGGTAATGTGGGATCCCATCCGCTTCTAGCTCCCATTTTTCCGAAAGACCTGAGCGAAACAGCACGTAAACAGAAGCAGTTTCTCACTCAGTTCCTTGGAGGACCGTCCATCTATACAGAAGAACATGGACACCCAATGTTGCGAGCAAGGCATATGCCGTTTGAAATAACACAAAAACGGGCAGAGGCCTGGCTGGAGTGTATGGAAAGAGCGATGGATACAGTAAATGTGGAAAATCCATTGAGAGAGTATATATTAGGGCGGCTGACGATGACAGCCCAGCATATGATTAACACAAAAGAATCCTTTGGAAGCGGTGATTTTTATGCCAAATCATAAAGCGTCCTCTTCCAATTGGCATGATTGGTCTACCGTGCATCATTTTTTCAAGCCTCTTGAAAAGCCTTTAGAAATCTATGTATTTATTGACCCTACCTGCCCTTCCTGCTTCAGATTAGATCGCACGCTCAAACGTCTGAAACTAGAATACGGCCATTATTTTGCGCTCAAGCATGTCTTCAGCAAGCAAACTCATACACGGCTGCCTGAGAAGTCAAGGACCTCTCAATCAGGCATTTCGTGTGAGAAGCTATGGATTGAGAAGGAATTTGCTGGTCATATTACATCAATTGCCATTAAGGCAGCAGAACTTCAAGGTAAAAAAGCAGGATATCGTTATTTCAAGAAAATACAAGAATCCCTTTTTATAAACCAGGAATGCGTAGATGCGCTTGATACACTTCTGACTTGTGCAGAGAAAGCAGATATCGACTATGATGAATTCGTTCGAGACCTTCAATCAGATAGTGCCATTAAAGCTTTGGAATGTGATTTGAAGATAACAGAGGAAATGGATGTTCAGGACCTCCCTTCCCTTGTCTTCTTCAATCAGAAGATGGAGGAAGAAGGCATCAAGGTCGCAGGCTCTTATCCATATGAGATTTATGTGCAGATACTTGAGGAGATTTTAGGATTCCAGCCGAAAGCCAACGCATTGCCTGCCTTGGAAGAATGCGCAAAGGAATTTGAGGTAGTCACCACATCCGAGCTCAGCTATATTTATCAAATGGAGCCCCATGAGGTTGAACGTGAAATGAAGAAATTAATGTTGAAGCAGGCAGTTGAGCATATTCCGCTGCAATCAGAAACATTTTGGAGATATAGGTAAAAATTTCAAAAAGCCCTTTTACTATATTATATAAAAATAAAATAAATACCTGAATATACAAGAAGAAGACTCTGTAATCGGCCAGAGTCTTCTTCTTCATACGAACAAAGGGGATGGGAGAAATTTTTCACGGTCAAACAAAGGGGTAAATGTTTGCTAGTGATCAACTTCACAATATTAATATAGCAAATCCTCATGAATCTGACAAGCATTTTGTTCACCGATTCACAAAAATGTCACATTCATTTCATAAATTTGCGTGCCCGCCATACGATAATAATAGGCAGCATCGAAATTTTATTAACTAAAGGGACGGATTCTTTATGAAAAAATTTTATCTCATCGGCTTGCTATGCCTCATCATGATTTCTTTCTTCCTGCAGCTTCTCGGGCTGATGCATGTCATCCCGCTTTACATTTCCTCTCCTATACTTTTTGCTTCATTCCTGATTTTTATTTGTGGTATTCGGCATAAGAAACGGTTTAAAGGATTTTAGACCAGACGAAAGAAAGCGGAGGGGATATATGCCCTCCGCTTTTACCTTGTTTATTTATTTAACAGCTGTTCCAATTCGGTTAATTTTTCTTCAAACACTTTGCATGCCGCCTCAATTGGCTCCGGAGACGTCATATCCACTCCGGCTTTTTTCAGCACTTCAATCGGGAAGTCACTCGATCCAGCCTCAAGGAATCCTAAATAGCGTTCTACTGCAGGCTGCCCTTCCTCGAGAATTTGACTGCTCAAGGCTGCAGCAGCACTGAAACCAGTTGCATATTGATAAACATAGTAATTGTAATAGAAATGTGGAATACGAGACCATTCTAAGCCGATTTCCTCATCAATCACAATATCCTCGCCAAAGTACTTCTTATTCAAGTCATAATACGTTTTTGTAAAGCTTTCAGCCGTCAGAGCAATTCCGTCCTGAGCCATCTTATGAATTAAATGCTCGAATTCGGCAAACATGGTTTGGCGGAATACTGTGCCTCTGAAGCCTTCGAGGTAATGGTTCAATAAGTAAATTTTCTTCTGCTCATCGTCAATTTCCTTTAATAAATAATCATTCAGTAAAGCTTCGTTTGTTGTTGAGGCAACCTCTGCAACGAAAATGGAGTAATCTCCATATTGATAAGGCTGATTCTTTCTTGTGTAATAGCTGTGGACAGAATGACCAAATTCATGTGCGAGTGTAAACAGATTGTTCACATTATCCTGCCAGTTCATTAAGATATACGGATTCGTTCCATATGCCCCTGAGGAATAAGCCCCGCTCCGTTTGCCGCGGTTCTCATGCACGTCCACCCAGCGGTTATCAAAGCCCTCTTTCAAAACAGATACATAATCCTCACCAAGCGGTGCCAACCCTTTTAAGACATAATCCTTCGCTTCCTCATATGGAATCTCCATCTTTACGTCCTTGACAAGCGGCGTGTACAGATCATACATATGAAGTTCATCAACACCTAGAATTTTCTTTCTCAGGCTGACATAGCGGTGCAGCAAATGAAGATTATCATGAATGGCACCTACTAAATTCTCATAGACACTTTCCGGAATATTATTGGCAGAAAGCGCCGCTTCACGTGCGGATGAATAATTACGAACCTTTGCATAGAAATTATCCTTCTTAACCGTTCCTGCAAGTGTGCTTGCAAATGTATTCTTATATTGGCCGTATGTCTTGTACATCGCTTCAAACGCATCTTTACGCACACGGCGGTCAGCGCTCTCAAGGAATCTTGTATACCTTCCGTGAGTGAGTTCAACCTCCTGACCATTTTCATCCTTAATAGACGGGAAGCGAAGATCGGCATTATTCAGCATGCCGAATGTATTGGATGAGGCACTTAACGCTTCTGATGCCTGCGCTAATATTGCCTCCTGATCAGCAGACAGCACATGCGGTCTTTGCAAATTAATTTCTTTCAGTACTTGTGCATAAAGCTTTAACTCTTCCTTCTCTTCCATGAAGCGATTGATTGTTTCTTCATTGATTGAAAGAATCTCCGGTACGATATAAGAGAAAATGCTGGAAGCCTGTGAATACAGATTCTTGGCCCTGTCATCCATACCTTGATAGAAGGTGTTACCCGTATCTTGGTCATACCTCATGTGAGAATATGTATATAAGCGGCCAAGACGTTCTGTCATCTCATCCTGAAATTGCAAGGCATCCCATAATACATCTGCACTTTCGCTTAATTTACCTTGATATTGTTTACCCTTTGGAAGAGATTCCTGAATTTCCTTGAATTCATTCTCCCAAGCTTGATCTGTTTCATAAATATCCTCAAGCCTCCATGTGTCCTCCACCGGGATATCATTACGTTCTGGCAATTGGTTTACATCTGCTGCCATTTCATTCCCTCCATTTCATCACATATCTAAATTAGTTTCGCCATAAATCATTGTGTTCCTCTTTTAAAAAGTCCAGCACCACCTGATTAATCGTAGAATGCTGCATCTCTTTTGTCAGAAACCCTTCCTCTATTATATAGCTATTTTCTTTATTTTTTATTAAATATTCCGTTTTTTCAAGAAATCTCATATATTCCTCTACCGGAGCGAAGAAGGGTATCTTTACGCTGGGCAGGCTCCTGATCACTATCTCTCTTTTACGTAGTCTATCCATAAAATGCCGGCGGATTCCCCAGTGTGTAATTTCTCCATGCTTTTGCTGGCAATTAAGCAAATCCATGAAGACAAGCCCTTGCCAATGATGCGGTGCACTTCCATACAGAAATGAACTTTTGAGGGGAATGCCAATCATTTTCGGCAGCATGCCTTGTATGCCAATGGAATAGAGGCTGCGAAGAAGTGGATTCTTGGCTCCTTGATACCTCCACTCATTCCGAATCAGACTTTCACGCTTTCTCATCCACTCCCGTATATACAAGAAAGGTCTTGCTCTCGGCCTCAGCCATTGTCGGATAGTACGTCCTTTTAACGGAAGCCTTTCAGCTTGTCCAAAAAATATTTCTTTCGTAATAGGTATGAGATTTCGAAGTAGAAGAACGGTTTTAGGGTTTTGAGGATCAAAGAATAAGAGGTATAAATCTCCTGAGGGGGATAATCGAATGGCCGATTGGAGAGATGCCGGCAGTGACCACTCCATACTGCCTTTTTTCTTAAGAAGGGGTAAATGGAAAATCCAAACTGGTTCAATGCCTTCCTCCTGATAGCCCATTGTCCTTTCGATAAGTCTTTCTGCAGAAAGAGCTGAGCATTGGAACTCAATCGCATAGTCTAGTCCATCCGCATGAACGGCAATATCCGCTCTTTGGGAGATGGAATGGTAATATTGCTCTAACACAGCCCTTTCCGCCCATTGTAATGCCCATTCATAAATAAGATTTTTCCCTTCTAAATGAATAATGGATTCGGGTTCATCCATGCCTGGACAACGCTCTTCTCTTTGATGGGCAAAATGAGGAATACGTCTGCTTCCCGCCTTGAACAGTACACGCTTTTGGCAAATGGGGCATTTGAATATTCGATTCTTTCGTTCTGCCAAATGGGTCGAATGAACAAGTCTTCCTTCTTCGTCGGCCGCTATCAACATCCAAACAGCTCCTTTCTAGAATTAAGGTCATTATTCTAATTCTAGAAAAGGGCTGATAATCCTCCTATGCAAGCAATTATAAGAAGGGAGATAGCAATCTTGATAAGGACTCAAAGAAACGTACGAAGAAGTTGCGGTTCTGAAAGGTTTCACTGTGAAGTTCATTAGAGACAAGCAAGTCATGCAAGTAATCGTGAACAAGCTTTTTGACACTGTTGGTGCGATACAAGAACGCATTCACCTCAAAGTTTAAATGGAAGCTCCGCATATCCATATTGGATGTACCAATTGAAGCGAGCTGCCCGTCTACAATCATAATCTTAGAATGCATGAAGCCTTCCCTGTATTCATAGATTTTCACCCCAGCTTCAAGTAATTCAGGGTAATACGACCTGGAGGCATGGAAGACAATACGGCTGTCAGGGTTGCTAGGCGCCAGCAGCCTTACATCAATTCCGCTCAGAGCCGCAACCTTTAAGGCGGAGAATATATCCTCATCCGGTATGAAATAAGGGGAGGCAATCCATACTGATTCTTTCGCTGACGTGATCATAGAGAAGTATATATTTTTGATTACACTCCATTCATTATCAGGCCCGCCTGCAAGAACCTGAACTCCGCCATGAATTTCATTCGGCGTTTCCTTCGGCATTAAATAATCTTCCGTCAAGAAGCTATGGTCGGTCATATAATACCAATCTTGAATAAATATTAACTGCAAGGCTCTGACACCCTCACCCTTCAATCGTAAATGAGTGTCCCGCCAGAACCCAATTGATTCATCCTTTCCTAAATACTCATCCCCAATGTTCAATCCGCCGACAAAGCCAATATAGCCATCCACGACGATAATTTTACGATGGTTACGGAAATTAAATTTATTATTTAAGAAGGGAATCTTCACGGGTCCAAATGCAACCACTTCTATCCCCCAGGCTCTCATTTCACGGATGAATTTAGCCGGAAGCCTCCAGGAACCGACATCATCATACAAGAACCTGACTTTCACCCCTTGCTTCGCTTTCTCAATTAGAATATCTTTTATCTCTGACCCCAATTCATCATTTCGTACAATATAATATTCCATATGTATATGATTCTCTGCTGAACGTAAGGCTTCTTTAATTGCCTCGAATGTTTCCTGGCCATTTGTCAGAACTTCTGTTTCAGTGGAGATAGAAATATTCGTATTGCCGAGTTTTTCAGCGAGTCCTAGAAGTTTATCGTAGTCATCATCCCCAATCGCTGGATGTGTATAGCCTTCTTTCGGAGCTTTACTCCCTAAATAAACCTTTTTATCAAGGAAGTATTTCTTCTTGAACATTCTCTCCTTTCGATAATTGCGACCAAATAATAAATAAAAGATAAATCCTAACAATGGAAAAGCGCCTAACACTACAAGCCAGGCCAGCGTCTGCGTCGGATGCCGATTTTCCATAAAAATAATAAAACCGATAAAGATAACTGATAATGTCCCTCCAATACTGATGTACTGGACAAGATCACTCTGAATATTCTCGCGGTATAAATAAGTAACAATAAAAATGGTTAATAAGAATAAAATGATTTTAACCGTGGTCTTCATGCCTATTCACCCTAATCCTCAAAATGTAGTACGACCTTCCTCTATACCCATTTTTAGGGTTTTTGACCCCTGCTTGCTATTAAAGAATAATAAAAAGCTAGTTCCCAAAATGGAAACTAGCTGATTACAATCATGCAAAATATTGATTAACTGTCTTAAATACATCTTCCTGTATAATGACAGAACCATATTCCTCAATTCGATGAATGGTTACCCTTGATTCATCCGAATACTCTAGAAGGATGGATAAAATATTGTCTATTTCATCTTCTTCAAATTCCCCTTCAGGGAATTCAACATAAAGATAGTATTTATTCTCAAAGGAGTATAGTTTCGTGAGTACTCCATGGACTCCATTTGTTTTGCTGAGTGCCACAACATCCTCAAAATCTTGGAAAGTAAGGACAAACTGAAGCGGTCCTTCTTCTACAGCTTGTTCATCCATTGATTGCTCCGGATGAAAATGTTCATTCAGCATTGATTCAATCTTCAGATCAACCGCATTGGCTGGGTCGTCAATCGGCAAGTCGAACTTTTGGCCGTCCTTGGAGAGTTGAGCACGCGTAACTAACACTTCTAATCCTTTTTCAAGTGCTTGGATTTGAATCCAAAGTGGACCTTCTACTGTAAAATCCTCTTCTTCGTGCACTTCATCCATCATTTCCCAGAATAGTTCTTCGCTGCGGTCCCGGTTATACCAGATCTCTTCACGATCGAAGCCGCGCTTCTCTATGTCTCCGTATGAAATATAGAATTTCACAGTGTTTTCATTAATACGCTCGATTTCCATGATTCACTCTCTCCCTTCTGGTTTGAGGTCAATTGAAGGGATTACCCCCAAACTAGGTTGTTATATCTTTTCCCTGTTTTAAAAAATGTTAATCATGGATGAACCTTTCGTCAAGTGTGGTCCTAGTTATATTTTATGATAAATATATGGCAGAGGGAAACAAAATAACCTATTTTTATTAAAATAAACAAAAAGCCCATTTAAATGAACGTGAAAAGCCCCTTGCTGCTTAACAAGGGGCAGAATGTAATGCAGTTAGTTTACTAGGCGTTGAGCTTCGCGAAGTTGAAAGGTTCTGACTTTCCGAGGAAGGAATCGTCTAATTTCATCTTCATTATAGCCGACCTGTAATCTCTTTTCATCGATAATGATTGGTCTTCTTAACAAACCTGGATTTTGCTGGATAATGGTGAACAGTTCTTGCAATGGCAGATTATCTAAGTTCACATTCAGCTTCTGGAATGTTTTTGAACGTGTAGAGATGATTTCATCTGTTCCATCCTCTGTCATGCGAAGGATTTCCTTAATCTCATCAAGACTCAATGTTTCTGAGAATATATTACGTTCTTTATATGGAATATCGTGTTCTTCTAACCACGCTTTTGCCTTTCTACATGACGTACAGCTAGGTGATGTGTATAGTGTTACCATTCCCTGTCACTCTCCCTATCGTTATAGTTCGCAAATCCATCAGTGGCTTTATATTCGACTATGTAAAGTTATAGGTTTATAATATTGGTAATGTGATTATATTGTAATTATTATAAATAAGAAACACATTAAATTTATTATACATGATAAATATTGGGTTGGGTAGATTTTTTTAGAAAAACCTGCCTCAATTTCTCAATATTACACAAAACATAATATTGATGAAATATTTGTCATATTAACCAAATCTAAAGTACCATTTCTATGGACTTAATAGGAAAGTATTTCAATCCCCTTATACTATTTAATACCCGCTGCCAATTGCGAGTAAACATCCCTTACACAGGTCAAAAGCTGAGGCAATTACACCTCAGCTTTTGATTTCTTCTAATATATCTGCCTTATCAACATGAATCTTTAAAGCCTGCTCTGTCGGTTCAAACGAACGGCCATATAGTTCTTCATCCCTGTACGTGTGAAGCTCCCGATATACATCTTGCATTCCCTTTAATACATCATGCTCCATGAGTGCAGGGTCCGGGGACCAATAAAGAATCTCAAGCTCCACTTCCTCCTCTGTTGCTGGGGAGGTTTTTTTATAATAAACAGAGCTCGCATGCTGGAAGCCTTCACGTTTATAAAAACGAAGTCTCCTTTCTGTGTCTTGCTCCGTTTCATTAACTGGCTCAACTTCGAGAAAGATCGGCTTACCCTTCAGCTTCAATTGCTCAAGCAGCTTCTTTCCTATCCCGTTGCCTCTCACATTGCCAATGACATATAAATAATCAATGAAGATAAACTCATCTCTTTCTGCATACAGTAGAATATGGTTTTTTCCTTCATCAATGTAATAATTCTTGTTTTTATTATTCAATAGAGCATCAAAATGTTCCTTAGATTTCATTTCTTCCTTTGGGAAATACTCTTTTAGTTTATTGTACCAAGTCATGTGTCTTGTCTTCTCTCCTTTGATTTCTGGTTGCACTTAAGTCAAACGGCAACACGCATTTTTACATTCTTTACACTTTTTCCCTTTTCATCTGCTAAATAACCGGCTAGAATGGAATTGTAAAGAACTTTACATTCATGAAATATATTGGAGGGACCCTTGAATGACCGAATATGCAGTTGATTTCTTCTTGTTCGCTTTATTTGTCATTGGTTTAACGGCCTTTATGGGCCCGCTTACAAACGGTATCGGCCATCTCCTTTCCCCTCGTCAGAAGAGAAACTCCTTTGTGAAACAAACAAGCCTGTCACAAGCAGGATTCAAGTCGGTCGGCGGCAAGCCAAAGTAATAAAAAAGCAGCGAGTCCGCTTCGGTCTTGCTGCTTTTCTTCATTTTATGGTGTATAGTCCACCCCAGGGGTGTATCGATTACCGGAATTCCATAGAAGGAATTCATCTATTCCTTCCTCATTCAAAGCCTTGATTTGAGCCTCTACTTCTTCTTTTCCATAAGGCATATAATTGCCCTTGCCAAGCCACGTAGCGGTGAAATCCTGAATCCAAGGCCTTGATACCGGTGGATTCTTCAATTCACCAAGCTTTTTATTCTCAAGCTTGGCATATTCTTTAATCAGCTGGTATGGCTCAAGGTCTGGCTTCGTGATACCAAAATAAGAGGTCCAATGACTTGGATAGATCATCGAGGAAATGACATCAACATGCTCTGAGATCTTCGAGAAATTCTGTCCAATTCCTGGTGCCTCCGGCAAGGTTGCCGAATACCCGAATATATCAACGGACACTTCAACATCATAAGGCTCAAGCTTCTCCTTCGCATAAGCCACAAAGTCCGTTACAGCATTCACTCGGTGCTGTACATTATCTACAGCTTTATCTCCGTAATCGCCGACGGAATATTTAAGCTCATTATCCCTTCTTTCAAATCCTTCAGGAAAACGGACATAATCAAATTGGATTTCTTCAAAGCCCATCTTAGCCGCTTCAATCGCGATGTCGACATTATAATCCCATACTTCCTTCACAAATGGGTTTACGAAGGACTCCCCGCGTCCATTCTTCCAAACCTCTTCCCCGTCCTTAAAGGACCATTCCGGCTTCTTGTTCGCTAAATAGCTGTCCTTAAAGACAACCACACGGGCAATTGGATATATTTCCCGCTTTTCCATATCCTTTAGCAATTTCTCCGGATTCTTAATCAAGTTCATTCCCGCTTTTGCATAAGGCTTTGACTCATCCGGCAGATAAGTCAAATTCCCGCGGTCATCCTTAATATCAATGACCATCGCATTCAAATCTGTCGACTCAATTAATTGGACAAGTTCTTGATATTTGCTCCCGCCGGCAGAATTGCCCGTTACATAAACTCCCCGAACCGCATCTGGATAGGTAAAGGAATAGTTCCCCCCTGGAAAGCGATTCATATCAGCCGGCACTTCCTTGTTCTCAATGCTAATCTTTTGTTCACTATGTAATTTAACCTGTCTGCCCTCAGCACTCGCCTCCGCACTCCATGCAGAAAAAGCGAGCAGATTCAACAAAATCAACTGTTTCACTATTCTCATTCTTCCCATCCACTCCTCTCTTTTCCATTTACCACCATTCATTATACACTATTCTCCAAATTACACAGAATTATGTATCTTTCATCTGGCATTAATCCACTGAATATTCCTTCTGTTCTTTTGTAAATGAAAACGAATAAACGGACATCTCTTAGACTAAACCGGCTGCCATGCTGCTTCTTTTCCTCCAAAACTCATCAAAGAGGATATAGGCTATCGCACCAATGGTACCAAGGATATTGAAAAATAAGTTACTTTCCTCCAGAGATAAAAATAGAGACAGGGATAAAC
>NZ_JBJEFJ010000040.1:0-18319 GCF_051873915.1 Pradoshia sp. | reverse complement strand
GGAGAAAGGTGGGGAGTCTCTCTCAAAAAACCACTCTCGATTATTAAACCATCCACCTATATGCCCACTCACCAATGAAAATACATACCTATGAAAATAAAAATTTATACTTTTAAAGTTAAATGTATAGACATTTAATAAAATATAGTTATAATGGTAAATGTAAGCGGTTAAACCAAATTTTAAAAATCTATCAAAAGAGGTTGATACACATGAAAAAAATTCTCTTAGCTTGTAGTTCTGGCATGTCAACAAGTTTGTTGGTAACAAAGATGGAGGCTCACGCGAAGTCAATTGGTGATGAGGCGAAGATTTGGGCGGTTGGTCAGGATAAGGCGAAGCAGGATATGGCGGAGGCTGATGTTGTGTTGATCGGGCCGCAAATGAGCTTTTTGAAGGGCGATTTACAGAAGGAAGCGGAAAAGTACGGAATCAAGGTTGATGTAATCGATATGATGGCGTATGGCATGGCTGATGGGAAGAAAGCCTATGAGCAAGCTCTTTCTTTAATAGGTGATAAATAATGGAGAAATTACAATTGGATCAACTCACAGATGAACAGATTAGTTTTCAGCTTATTCTTCACAGCGGGAATGCGCGTGCGAAGGTGATTCAAGCTTTGCGTGAATATAAGGATGGGAATGAGAGCGGTGCGGATGAGCTGATTGCACAGGCAGAAGCGGATCTTAGTGTTGCACATGATATTCATTTCCAAATGGTGCAGAAGGAAGCTTCTGGCAACCAGATTCCATATTCACTTCTCTTGATGCATTCTGAGGACCATTTGATGTCTACGTTGACGATGAAGGAATTGGTGAAGGAACTATTGGAAGTTTTCAAGTCACAAAATAAATAAGAGTATAGAAGCCTATAAGAGTCCTTCAATAGATTGGGATGGGAGTCTTAGAGTATTCGACTGGGGGAAAAGTTGATGTTTGATAAAATAAGCAGTTTCCTTGTGCCGATTGCAGGAAAGCTTAACAATAACCGGTATTTAGGAGTTTTACGTGACGCATTTATGTTAGCGTTTCCATTGACGGTATTCGGTTCTATGGTTGTTGTGTTGTTAAACCTGCCGTTTTTGAACAAGTTTTTGAGTGATGATACGATTGCGACGCTTTCTAATACATTTGGTGTAGCGCAGAGCGCGACGATGAGTATCCTGACGGTCTTCGTAGTGTTTGGTATCGGGTATTATTTATCGAAGAGTTATAATGTGGAGGCTGTTTTCGGCGGGGTTGTGGCGCTGGCGTCCTTCTTGTTCTTAACGCCATTTGTGGTAGAAACAGCTAATGGTGAAGTGGTAACCGGTGTACTTTCATTAGACCGTCTTGGTGCTAAGGGAATGTTCCTTGGGATGATTACGGCATTTGCTGCCGGGGAGATCTACCGTAAGATTGTACAGAAAGATATTACGATTAAGATGCCTGCAGGTGTTCCGCCAGCAGTAGCAAAGTCTTTCGCAGCATTGATTCCAGCATTTATTACATTAACTGTTTTCTTATTCATTAATGCGATTGTTGTACTTGCGTTTGAAACAAACCTGCATGATGTTATTTACAGCTTGCTTCAGAAACCGCTTACTGGTTTGGGAAGCGGATTGATTCCAACGTTGGTTGTCGTATTCTTGATTCAATTGCTGTGGTTCTTCGGTCTTCATGGACAAATTATTTTGAACTCTGTTATGGATCCAATTTGGCTTTCCTTATCTTTAGAAAACTTGGATGCGTTCAAAGCTGGTGAGCAAGTTCCTCACATAATTTCAAAAACATTTATGGATACATTTACAGTTGGAATGGGCGGTACAGGGATGACTTTGGCAGTCGTTGCGGCAATCCTTGTATTCGTTAAGTCTAAACAAATGAAACAGGTGGCGAAATTAGGCGCTGCTCCAGGAATCTTCAACGTCAATGAACCAATCATCTTCGGTTTGCCAATCGTGATGAACCCATTGATTATGATTCCTTGGATTATCTCTCCAATGGTTGTTGTTATCTTCACCTACTTTATGATGAAAATCGGCTTGGTACCGGCTCCGACTGGTGTTGTGGTTCCTTGGACAGTACCGATTGGCTTCAGTGGATATTTAGCAACAAATTCAATCAGGGGATCCTTGCTGCAAATTGCTAACTTCTTCATTGTATTCTCCATCTGGCTTCCGTTCTTGAAGGTCATTGACCGCGTTAACTTGAAGAAGGAAGAAGAAGAAGCAAGGGCTGCAGCGGAACAACAATCAAATACAGTCAATATGTAAGTAATACTAGGCTCTGGGCATAATGGATTTTCATACTCAGAGCCTAATACTAACACGTGCAAAGGAGAATTTATCGTGAACAATCTAGAGAGAGAGACTCACATAACATATAAGTTTCCAGACGGGTTTTGGTGGGGCTCTGCTGCCTCTGCAACCCAAACGGAAGGTGCTTCAGACGTAGATGGGAAAGGGAAGAACATTTGGGATCATTGGTATGAGGTAGAACCGAACCGTTTCTTTGACGGAGTGGGACCGGAGAATACATCCCAGTTCTATTATAAATATAAAGAGGATATCGCTTTAATGAAGCAAATTGGCCATAACTCTTTCCGTATGTCCATCTCATGGTCACGCATGTTTCCGGAAGGGACGGGCGACATTAATCCGAAGGCGGTGGAATTCTACCATAATGTGATTGATGAGCTGATTGCGAACGATATTGAACCATTTGTCGGGTTATTCCATTTTGATATGCCATTTGCTATGCAGGAGATTGGCGGCTGGGAGAATCGTGAGGTCGTTGATGCGTATGTGCGCTATGTGAAGGCATGCTTTGAGAACTTTGGCGGCAAGGTGAAGAAGTGGTTTACACATAATGAGCCGATTGTTCCTGTTGAGGGCGGATATTTGTATGATTTCCACTATCCGAACATTGTAGATTTTAAAAAGGCCGTACAGGTTGCGTACCATACAATCCTCTCTAGTGCCAAAGCGGTTGAAGCTTACCGAGCGCTCGGTCAGGATGGTCAGATTGGTATCGTGTTGAATCTGACTCCGTCATATCCTCGCAGCCAGAATCCTGCTGATTTGAAGGCAGCCAAGATTTGTGACGCCTTCTTCAATCGTTCATTCCTCGATCCTGCTGTAAAGGGAACATTCCCGGAGGACTTGGTTGAGATTTTACAAGAAAAAGGATTTATGCCTGTTATCGGTGACGGGGATCTTGAGACGATTAAGAATAATACCGTTGATCTTCTCGGTGTGAACTATTATCAGCCAAGACGGGTAAAGGCAAAAGAACATATGCCTCATCCAGACAGTCCGTTCATGCCTGATTATTATTTCGATTATTATGAGATGCCGGGCCGTAAGATGAACCGCCACCGCGGCTGGGAGATTTATGAGAAAGGGATTTATGATATCCTGACTAATTTGAAAGAGAACTATGGCAATATCGAGTGCTTTATTTCCGAGAACGGAATGGGTGTTGAAGGCGAAGAGAAATTCAGAAATGCCGAGGGAATGATTGAGGATGATTACCGCATCGATTTCATTCGTGAGCATCTGAAATGGGTGCATAAGGCAGCAAGCGAAGGTTCCAACGTAAAAGGCTATCATCTTTGGACCTTCATGGACAACTGGTCCTGGTCAAATGCGTATAAGAATCGCTATGGCTTCGTATCTGTCAATCTTGATAAAGATGGAGAGCGTTCCATTAAGAAGAGTGGATACTGGATTCAGCAAGTATCTGAGAATAATGGTTTTTAACCAGCATGTGAAGAAGAGGGCGCCTTTTGTGCCGTCTTCTTTATGCATTTCAGTACATTGGTATACAAAACTTTCTTTATATGGAAAAATATGATGTTTTTCTTGTGATTCATTATATTATATAAGTAAGTATACAAAATGGCCGGGAGAGTCACTTTCAGTATTTATAGACAGGGAGTTAGAAGAACATGACCAAATATGAGAGCATCGCTAATGAAATGAGAAGACGAATTAAAGAGGGGTTTTATTCAATCGACCAGCCGATTCCTGATGAGGTTAGTTTGGCTGCGGAATTCGGTTCAAGCCGGATGACGATGCGAAAGGCCTTGGACCTCCTTGTCTCAGAAGGACTCCTCTTCCGTAAGAGGGGCCATGGGACATTTATCATTCAAATGTATAAGAATCAATCCTTGAATGTGATCAGTGATGAGAGCTTAGGACTGTCCAATTTGGTCAAAGACAAGCCTGTATCGAGCAAGATTATCCAGTTTACGATTGAGTTCCCGTCTGAAGAGGTGGCCGGCCATCTGGCAATCGGAACGAAGGAGCCGGTGTATCATATCATTCGTTTGAGGATGGTTGACCATGAGCCGTATGTTATGGAAGAGACCTATATGCCATCCAACTTAATTCCGGGGATCACAGAGGACATTTTACATGCTTCCATCTATAATTATATACAGCAGAGCCTGGACTTGAAGATTGGCGGAGCTCATAGGACGATTATGGCTGATAAATCAAATGAGCTTGACCAAACTTACTTAGAGTGCAAGACAGATGATCCAATTTTGCAGGTTGTGCAGGTTGGCTTCTTGAATAACGGCGTTCCATTTGAATATTCATTTTCAAGACATCGCTATGATAAGTTTGTTTTTACGAGCGTAACAGTGAAGAAATAACAAGATTCGAGAGGAGCGGTTGACATGCTTTTAGGTGCAATTGAAGCAGGGGGTACGAAGTTTGTCTGTGCGGTTGGAAAGGAAGATGGTACGATTGTCGAACGTACGGTTATTCCGACTGATTTGCCTGAGGTGACGATGAAAGAGGTCATCAAATTCTTTCAAAAGCATAAACCCTCAGCGATTGGTATTGGCACATTCGGACCGGCGGATGTTGACCCGGTAAGTGTGACGTTTGGGACGATTACTTCAACACCAAAGCAGGGGTGGAGAAATTATCCGCTTGTGAGTGAACTTAAGAAGAGATTCCCGGTACCAATAGGTTTTAATACGGATGTGAACGCAGCGGCTCTTGGAGAAGCCAGGCTTGGAGCGGCTAAGGGGCTGGACAGCTGTCTATATATTACTGTCGGCACTGGAATCGGAGCTGGGGCATTAATAGGGGGGAAACTTCTTCAGGGTTTATCTCATCCTGAAATGGGCCATATCCTCGTTCGGAGGCATCCGAATGATTCGTATGCTGGGAAATGTCCTTACCATGGGGACTGTCTCGAGGGCTTGGCTGCAGGACCAGCCATTGAGGAGCGCTGGGGTGTAAAAGGAGACCAGCTTAAGGAGAGAGCAGAAGTTTGGGAGATGGAAGGCTTCTATTTAGCCCAGGCAATTGCTCAGTACATTCTAGTGCTGTCCCCGAAGAAAATCATCCTTGGCGGGGGCGTGATGAAACAGGCGCAGCTGTTCCCGATTATTGCAAGGAATGTACAGGAAATGTTGAATGGCTATGTCTCATTGCCGGAGATCACGGAGCACATGGAGGATTATCTCGTGCCGCCGGGACTTGGGGATAATGCCGGAATAACAGGTGCCTTAATGCTCGCATATCAGGCCTATACAGAGTAAGATACATAGGGAAAAAGGGGGATGCTTAAAAGATAAGGGCATCCTTTTATTATTTCCTTCGACAAATCTTTTCCCGGGTAATAAATTCCCCGAAAAAAGGATAATCTTGCATGAACTTGTGGGGATTCCTGTTTTAACCGGGAATCTGATTGCTTTAACGCACGAAAGTTTGGTATTATCATTATAATTGTTGTCTATAGAATGCAGTAATTTGGAGGTGTCATTCATGACGCGGATTTCTAAAGAAGAGGCTAAGCATGTCGCAAATTTGGCGAGATTGGCCATTACGGAAGAAGAAACAGAAATGTTTACGAAGCAGCTCGATTCGATTATCACATTTGCCGAGCAATTAAATGAGCTCGATACAACAAATATTGAACCTACAACACATGTGTTACATATGAAGAATGTCTTACGGGAAGACAAGCCGTCACCTGGATTGCCGAGGGAAGAGGTCTTAAAGAATGCCCCTGACCACCAGGATGGACAAATACGTGTACCAGGAATCATGGAGTAGGCCAGGGAGGGAAATACAATGTCTTTATTTGACCATAAAGTATCGGAGCTGCAGCAAATGCTGCACTCAAAGGAAATCTCCGTCAGCGATCTCGTTTCTGAATCCTATAGCAGAATCAAGGAGGTTGACGGGGAAGTGAAAGCTTTCCTCACACTGAATGAGGAGAATGCCCGAAAGGAAGCGGACGAGCTTGATACGAAGCTAGTACGCGGAGAAGCGAAAGGTCCTCTGTTTGGAATGCCAATCGGCATTAAGGATAATATCGTAACAAAAGGCTTGCGCACAACTTGTGCGAGCAAGATTCTTGATAATTTCGACCCAATCTATGATGCAACCGTTATGGAGCGCTTAAAGCAGAACGAAACCATCACAATTGGCAAATTGAACATGGACGAATTCGCGATGGGTTCTTCAACAGAGAACTCTGCCTTCCAGAAAACGGCGAATCCATGGGATTTAAGCACAGTTCCTGGCGGTTCCTCAGGTGGCTCGGCTGCGGCTGTGGCAGCTGGCGAAGTCCCGTTCAGCCTTGGATCTGATACGGGCGGTTCTATCCGTCAGCCGGCATCCTATTGCGGTGTTGTCGGCATGAAGCCAACCTATGGACGCGTGTCTCGCTATGGCCTCGTTGCCTTTGCATCATCACTTGACCAAATCGGTCCAATTACACGCAACGTCGAAGACAATGCCTACTTACTTCAAGCGATTGCAGGAATTGATCCGATGGATGGAACATCTGCTCATATTGAGGTTCCTGATTTCTCGAAAGCTTTAACAGGCGATATTAAGGGTCTAAAGATTGCTGTGCCAAAGGAATACCTTGGTGAAGGCGTCAGCCCGGAGGTACGCCAATCAGTGCTCGATTCCTTGAAGGTGCTTGAAGGCCTTGGGGCAAGCTATGATGAGGTATCCTTGCCGCATTCCAAATATGCGCTATCAACATATTATCTCCTGTCATCCTCTGAGGCGTCTGCGAACCTCTCCCGCTTTGACGGTGTGAGATACGGACACCGCACAGAGAATGCTGAGAATCTCTTAGAAATGTATAAGCAAACAAGAGCAGAAGGATTCGGAGATGAAGTAAAACGACGTATCATGCTCGGTACGTTCGCGCTAAGCTCCGGCTACTATGATGCTTATTATAAAAAAGCTCAAAAAGTACGTACGCTGATTAAAAATGATTTTGAAAGAGTATTTGACCAATATGATGTCATCATTGGACCAACTGCACCAACACCTGCCTTCAAAATGGGCGAGAAAACGAGTGATCCGCTCACAATGTATGCCAATGATATCTTGACCATCCCGGTAAACCTTGCGGGTGTTCCAGGTATCTCTGTGCCAAATGGATTTACAAATGGCCTTCCGCTTGGTCTGCAAATCATCGGTAAGCACTTCGATGAGAGCACGGTCTACAAGGTAGCCCATGCCTTTGAACAAGCGACAGACTTCCATAAACAAAAGCCGTCATTGCAGGGGGTGGAGTAAATGAACTACGAAACAGTCATCGGCTTAGAGGTTCACGTTGAGCTAAAAACAGAATCAAAAATTTTCTCCGCGAGCCCGAACCAATTCGGCGCGGACCCAAACACAAACACAAGTGTCATTGACCTTGGCTATCCGGGGGTATTGCCTGTCTTGAATAAGAAGGCAGTCGAATATGCGATGAAGGCTGCCATGGCCTTGAACTGTGAAGTGGCGACTGATACAAAATTCGACCGTAAAAACTATTTCTATCCGGACAATCCGAAGGCCTACCAAATCTCTCAATTTGATAAGCCAATCGGTGAGCATGGCTGGATTGAAATTGAAGTGAACGGTGAGAAGAAACGCATCGGTATCACTCGTCTTCATCTAGAGGAGGATGCCGGCAAACTGACCCATACAGCAGACGGCTATTCTTTATGTGACTATAACCGCCAAGGAACGCCATTGATTGAAATCGTATCTGAGCCGGATATTCGTACACCGGAAGAAGCCTATGCGTATCTCGAGAAATTGAAATCCATCATTCAGTACACAGGCGTTTCTGACTGTAAGATGGAGGAAGGAAGCCTTCGTTGTGATGCGAATATTTCCCTTCGTCCAGTAGGACAGGAGGAATTCGGCACAAAGACAGAGCTGAAGAATTTAAACTCCTTCAACTTTGTCCGCAAAGGTCTTGAATTTGAACAGGAGCGTCAGGCAAAGGTATTGAATGAAGGTGGTGTTATCCTTCAGGAAACTCGCCGCTTTGATGAAGCAACAGGTGCTACCTTGCTTATGCGTGTGAAGGAAGGGTCTGACGATTATCGTTACTTCCCTGAGCCTGATTTAGTGGAACTCTATATTGACCAGGAATGGAAGGACCGTATTCGTGCGGAAATTCCGGAGCTTCCCGATGAGCGGAAGAAGCGCTATGTGGAAGACTGGGGCTTGCCTAGCTATGACGCAGCAGTCCTGACTGTGACAAAGGAAACAGCTGATTTCTTCGAGGCAACTGTTGCTGCCGGGGCTGAGCCAAAGCAGGCTTCAAACTGGATCATGGGTGAGCTGTCCGCCTACATGAAATCTGCTCAAAAAGAGCTGCATGACACGCCATTATCCCCAGAAAGCCTGGCCGGCTTGATTAAATTGATCGTGAACGGAACAATTTCCTCCAAAATCGCGAAGACCGTCTTCAAGGAATTAGTGGAGAACGGCGGGGATGCAGAGACAATCGTGAAGGAGAAAGGGCTTGTCCAAATCTCTGACGAAGGTGCCCTCCGTAAGATTGTTCTTGAGATTCTTGATAATAACCCTCAATCGATTGAGGACTTCAAGAACGGCAAGCAAAAGGCCGTTGGCTTCCTTGTCGGTCAAATGATGAAAGCGACAAAAGGCCAAGCGAATCCGCAAATGGTTAACCAATTAATTATGGACGAGTTGAAGAAACGATAAGAGTGAAACCCGCCTTCTATGAGGCGGGTTTCCTTTTGCAGGCTATTCCTTGTTTTTTGTCTCCATATGAAGGGGAGGAGGCACGAGCCAGCCTTTATCCTTCATGATTTGCAGCAAGACTGCGCCATCCTTCAATGATTTGGCACTTTGCTGGGTAAGCATCATGGCGATGTCTTCACGGATGCATTGGCTGATCAATCCGCTCATTGCTGTAATGCCAGTTGCGATATCCTTGGCGAGTGCATAGGCAATCTGAGCATCCTGAAATCTTGCACCAACAGGAATCTGCTCAATATCAACCTCAGGTCTTTCAGCTGGTGTCGGCGGTACAACGATATCATTAGCCAATAATAATTCTTCCATTTCCTTGATGGCTGGCTTGATGGTTGTTATAATGACATCTTTAATAAATTCCTTTAAGTCTTTATCACCAACATGATTCGCATAGACCTGATACCCGTCCAAAGCAGCTTTTGCTGCTGCCAGCTGCATATAGACTCCATAGACTTCACCATAATGCATTGGTTCCTTTTGTGGATTGCCGCTTAAAATTCCCATATGATAAGCTCCTTTTTTCCCTTAATTGAAGATGAGATGAGTACCTCACAGGCTTATTATGGATGTATTTTGGGAAAGTATAAGCGGATGCTAGGAAAGGGAAAAGCTAACATCATTATTTCTGCCACGTAACCTGTGAGAGGACGGGACCAGCCTTTTAGTTTACTGCAAGCCACGCCATAAAAGAATGAATTGAGAATGTATATTGCGAATGGATGGCAATGAATGGTAATGTGGATTTAAAAGGAGGATGAACCATGAAATTGTTTAGCATGCTGTCTTTATTATTCATTGCCATTGGAATCATGACATATGGGGTAAGCAGAAATGCCGGAGAGTTAACGGAATTATTCATCCTGTTGGGATTCATCAGTTTATTTATCACAATCATTCTAGGGTTTGTCGCGATGATAAAAAACGAAGCCGGAAAGCTAAAGTACCTATCAATTATGATGGCCTTTCTGATGCTTGGAGTGATCACCTGGGCGGAGCCTTTTCAGATTGTCCGAGTGTTGACATGGCTGAAGAATGCGTAATTGGCAGAAGAGATATGATTGAAACCAATCAATGTACAATGATCCCTTTTCAAAAGACAGATGATGATGAAGTAAAGCAGCTGTATAGGAATCATGATGTGAGACGATATTTGGGCGGTATACGAACCGAGGATGATTTACAATCTATCTTTGATGAGATGCATAGCATGAATGAAGAAGTTAATTGGGTTATTAGGAAGAAAAACACAAAGGAATTTGTCGGGTTAATTTCTCTAGGACTCCATCACGATGGTAACTTCCATGAAGTGTCCTATCAGCTATTGCCGATATGGTGGGGAAAGGGCTATGGAACAGAAGTTGTTTATGCCGTTTTAGACTATGCTTTTCTAACCTTAAATCTGCCAAAAGTCGGAGCGGAGACACAGGCCGCTAATATACCTTCCAGAAGGCTGCTGGAAAAGGTGGGGATGAGGGAGGAAGGAAGAGTCATTCGCTTTGGTGAGGAGCAAGTCATTTATTCAATCACCTATAAGTAAAAAAAGAGGTCACTTGAAAGAACTTCGTAACCTCATAACATTATAGAATAATGCTGCATCCCGGCCCATACCTGTTTGACGGTTGATTTTCGGGCGCAGGCACTCTAAGAATTGATCATCACAATATTTTGATGGACCATATCTTTGATAACACTCATCGTGACGTTTGCAGCAAGAATCGACGGGATTGGTTGGAGATCCTGGACCTGAACATCCAGGTCCGCAATAGCGGTAACCGGGTACGCAGAAACCACGTTTTCTTGGTTGCCTTCTCATGAAATATTCCTCCATTACTCGGACATGCTTCTATAGTTTATGATTTTTTCATGAATGTGGAAGGGCTAAAGGAGTCTAATTGTTTTTTAGATTTATAGGAATCCGTTTTTTGCAATGCTGTATTAAAATGTACCATTTACATAAATGAAGGAGGTATCATATTTGTTAGCTGGAAAATCGATTTCGCGGATGCGTATAGTCATGCTAATCATTTCATTAAGTGCATTTATAGCTTTACTGTTAGTCACTTTTCAGAGCTACTTTCATTCTTCTGAACTGCAATCATTAGTTGAAAAAGCTGAAGAAAATAATCTTGAATATGAAGTAATCATCCATAATCCTCTTACTAACTCTTACAGTTTTAGAATTCTAAATGATTAATGAACAAGTGTTTGATGAAATTAGTAAATTAGTCTAATTTATCTGTTTGACCATGGAATAAGAATCTTCAATTCGAGGACATTTTTTATTATAGTAAATCCTGGATTGGGTAATTTATGGCTTTGGGAGTCAATATTTATATATAAGCAGATGTAGATGTGATTTGGCAGAAGAGGGGGATTGGGATGAACCTTGTAATTTGGATGAGTGTTATTGGGTTAATCACTGCTGCTGTTTACATGTTAAGTAAATGGATCAGCAGGTTATTAGGTGTAGAGGGAGTGGACCTGGAGGAGACCAAGGGAGGAAAGGTATTCAAATGGGGATGCGGTATCCTTTTGGGCATTTATTTCGTTATAATCATTAATTTAGGCATTGTTAACGAGCAAGAAGTACCTGGCAGTTACATTCTGTTAGTTATAGCTGCACTTTGGTTGTATAAGGCACTGCTTGAATGGAAGTATATAAAAGGGTCGAAGCAGTATATCCGAACATTGATTGAACTAATCATTCTTATGACAGCTATACCGCTAGCCCATAAAATCATATCTCATTTTCCAGTGTTCTGAGCCGTTATAGGCTCTTTTTTTATGAGCAGATATTTTTTCTTTGACAAATAAACCTTTCATTTTGACAAAAATATTTGTCAAAATGAAAGGTACAGCATACAATGATAGTAGAGGTGAGGATATGAAAACGAGATTAAAGGAGCTGCGGGCACGTGAAGGGATGAATCAGACGCAGCTGGCGAAGCTTGCGAAAATATCTCGCCAAACGGTGAGCTTGATTGAACGTGAAGAGTTTGTTCCTTCCCTATTGATTGCTGTGCGGATTGCGAGAATATTTGATGAACGGATTGAGAATATCTTTTTATTTGAGGAGGATGAATGATGACGAAAGCGATTGGGAAACTGCTGTTTGGAGCGCTGGCGGGTGCCGTGTTGGGGTATGGGCTGATGTTTACAATAACAAATACAGGCTTGGGGGATGTGGATAGCTCCTGGGCATTCCCTGACCTGAGCTTTGAATGGATGATTGTGTTGATGGTAATTTCCGTCTCTTTGATAATTTTGAGTGTGGTAAAAGGGATGACCATCGTGAAGGAGTCCAAAAGTCAAGTGAGCGGGGATGAGGAGGATGAACTGGCAGAGCTCCAGAACAAACGCTATTATGATGGATCACTGGCGGTGAATACAGCCTTATTTGCCTCTAGTGGAATGCTTGCGCTGGTGGCCATTACGGATCAACCGAATGTATTCATCTTTATTAGCTTAGGCTTGGTCTTGCTAAGTCTTGTGATGTCCTTTATCAATGCGGAGTTAGTTAAATATGCGGATCCTAATCGGGAATATCCATCTGTGAACGATAAGCGGTATGCCGAGAAGCTGATGGAAATGAGCGATGAAGGGGAACGTCACATCATGCTGCAAGGATTATATAGAGCATTTACTAGCATCAATATGCTTCTCTTCTTTGCAGTACTCATGCTCATAGGCTATTCCGTTATCACAGGTTCCTCCCAATTAGCCGGAATACTGATCATCCTCTTTATCCTAATCTACACAAATGCTCAATACATGCTGTCCATACGTAAAAGATCGATACGATGAATACAGTCGGCAAGACTAGCAGACAATGAAACCACCATTACGATATATAGCTCTCTGACCTGCTTTTTTAAAAGGCGGGTTTTCTTAGTTAGTCATTAGTTAGAGGAATATTCTTATGGGTAGAGAATGTTGTTATGGTAAGGAGATAAAAAGGGAAGGAGCAATCCAGTTGCAAACAAATCTCTATTTCGTCAGACATGCGCATTCCACCTATACACCAGATGAATGGGGCAGACCACTATCCAATAAAGGGCAGATGGATGCGGAAAGAATTACGCAAAGGCTGAAGAAGGAAGACATCCAGCATGTCTTATCAAGTCCTTATAAAAGGGCCATGCAAACAGTGCAAGGAATCGCTGACTTGATTGGGAAAGAAGTCATACTTGATCAGGGCTTCCGGGAACGGAAATTAGCTTCAGTGCCAGTAGAGGATTTTAATAAGGCAATTAAGAAGCTTTGGGAGGAACCCTCATTCTCTTATGAAGGAGGGGAGTCCAATATTGACGCGAAGGGGCGTGGAGTGAAAGCGACGTATCGGATATTAGAAAAATATGAGGGAGAGAATGTGGTCATTGGTACCCATGGCAATATCATGGTGCTGATTATGAATTACTTTGATTCCCAATATGATGTTGATTTCTGGCGGTCTCTTGCCATGCCGGATATTTACCGAATGACGTTCGTTGGTCTTAGGCTGAAAGAAATCAACCGTATTGAATAATCATTCATTTGCTAATCTGCTAATTTGATACAATGAGGATAAGGGAGATGAAGTCAGAATATAAATAGGTGTGGAGGTGGAACCAGGATGAAGAGTGTGAAGGCAGTGAAGACGACGTATTTGATTGGCCTGCTATTTTGGTTAAGTGCAATCATTTATTTTTTTGCAGCCAATTGGGGTGGACTAAGCCATGTTTCTCAGGTGACGCTCGCTTGCTTATTGATGGTTTTGTTTTATGGGGTTGGTTATGGGTTCGCAAAATGGAGGCCGGATTTGGCTGATGTGGGGGCCTGGATATTCTGGGGAGGGTCGATTGCCTTCGGGGCAGCGGTAGCGCTTATTGGGCAGATTTATAATTCGCATGCAGATGGTTATACCTTCTTTCTACTATGGCTTATTCCATCGATTCTGCTTGCAATTGTGACGAGATTCTCCGTTTTCTTTGTACAATCATTTATTCTATTCAATATCACAATCTATACATACTTCTATCCTCTCGACAGATGGGTTGAGCGAACGAGTGGAGAGGATACAGCCATCACGATTGGCCTTTTATTAGTCAATGCGGCTATCATGTTTCTGTTTGCTTCAAGGAAGCCGATGCTGGTTGCCTATTTAGCGGCAGTCCTCGTTCAGGGATTCGCAATTGAGGTGACCACAGATTGGTCATGGCGATATCTGTATTCGGATGAGACGTTCTCTATCATCGGCATTCTTGTTTATGTCCTTATTGCATTCTTATATGCAGGTATTTATGTTCAATATCTTGTTAAAACAGAGAATAAGGTGCTCATCGTGCTTGCGTCACTTGGTGCGGCTATCCTTCTTATCAGTCATTTCTTTATGATTGCCTCTTGGATTTCTGGGCTGCTCGTGTATTTGCTCGGCATTTTACTCGGAATCGGCTTGATTGCTGGAGGATCGGTTTGGGTGGCAAGACTGGCGAGGCAATCATCAGATGAGAATCGCTGGCTTCACCAGCTTATCAAGGCTGTGTCGATTTTCTTGGCGGTCCTTTTGATAACGTCCTCCGTGTTGAGTATCTTTTATTTGCTGAATCTGTATGGGGCAGAGTGGATCTTGCTTAGTGCTCTTGTGCTCGTACCGATTGGGAGTCATCTTGAGCGCAGCCATTCCATCCTGCGCTATACGTTGATGCTGTCCGGGTTAGCAATCGCTTCCGCTGTCCTTTGGGATTTCTCCATTCCCGTATTAGCGGTGTATGTCATCCTTGTCAGCTATGTTCTATGGCGTGAGCGGGGGAGGGCCGTTTATCCATTTATGCTTATTGCCTTTCTGTACGGAGCAGGATTGACCATACTGCGATTGCTGCCAGATCTCTCTGCAGACTATATCCTGCTTATCTTAACCGTGCTCGCGCTTGGCCTTTATCTACTCTTGGAAGAACCATTCGCGAAGGGCTGGAATTTAATTGCGGCGCTCACTGTATGGTTTGTACTGACCTTCTTCTCAGAGCATACGGTCCTTTATTACTTATCGAATATCACGTATATCGGCTTTCTGCTCTATAAAACGTATAAAACAGCCGAAAGTCGTAGACACTGGCTGGAATATGCTGTGTTCGCCTTTCTGATTGCTTACTTTGGCTATAAATATTATGACCTGTTCTGGAAGCTGCTTCATAAGTCTGTGACGTTCGCTTTGGCAGGGGCTGTATTCTTCCTCGTCGCGCTCTATTTCGATAAACGCCAATTGAGAATGGATACAGGGGAATCCCGATTTATTCTGGATGGTGTACGGAAATGGGTCCCGATTGTCCTTTTACAGCTACTCATTATTGGTGCGATCATTATGCAAAAGGAAATCATTCTGCGCAATGGAACGGAGATTACCTTAGAGGTGGAACCAGTTGACCCACGCTCTTTGATGCAGGGCGATTATGTTGATTTGGCATATAATATCAGCACGTATGATGCCAATCACAATTATGGGCGTGTTTATGTTCTCCTTGAAAAAGATGAGGCTGGGATTTCTCAAATTAAAAACATTTATGATAATATGGATGAAGCAAGAGAACAATTGAGCGGCAGTAAGGAAGTGATTCTCCAGGGAGAATTGAGCGGAGACCGAATCACGTATGGCATTGAATCCTTCTTCATAGAGGAAGGAACAGGTACATGGCTGGAGGAAAATGCAGCCTATGCCAAGGTAAAGGTCGGCAGTAATGGCGATGCAATTCTGCTGGAACTTACAGGGAAATAAAGCCCCTTCGAAATTGAACGGATATGGTAATTGGCCAATGGTGGCGTTATAATGGTTATGGACTTCTATAGCGCATGAATACTTTGAATTTTATATAGGATGATGAATGAATATGAAAAAAGCAAGAATTATCTATAATCCGACATCAGGCAGGGAAGCGTTCAAGCGCTATTTACCGGAGGTGCTTGAGAAGCTTGAAAAGGCTGGTTATGAGGCCTCCTGCCATGCAACCACAGGTGAGGGCGATGCAACGAGAGCGGCTGAGATCGCGATTGAACGGAAATATGATGTTGTCATCGCAGCTGGCGGGGACGGAACGATTTATGAGGTCGTTAATGGGCTTGCCGGGCATGAATTTCGTCCGAAGCTAGGCATTATCCCAGTCGGTACAACGAACGACTTTGCACGTGCATTAAGAATCTCAACGAAATCGGTCCTTGACGCAGCAGATACAATTGCTCAAGGATTGACGATTCCAATTGATATCGGTCAAATGAATGACCGCTTTTTCATTAATATTGCCGGCGGCGGTCGTCTGACAGAATTGACGTATGAAGTGCCAAGTAAGCTGAAAACCGTGCTTGGCCAGCTCGCCTATTATTTGAAAGGAATTGAGATGCTGCCATCCTTGAAAGCTGTACCTATGCGTATTGAATACGATGGGAAGCTGTTTGAGGGAGAAGCAATGCTCTTCCTTGTGGCTAACACCAATTCTGTCGGCGGATTTGAACGACTTGCACCGGATGCTTCATTGAATGACGGGATGTTTACCCTGCTGATTCTGAAGAAGATCAATCTCGCAGATTTCGTGCGTGTCGTGACCATGGCGATTCGAGGGGATCATATCAAGGATTCATCTGTCGTGTATGCGAAGGCAAACCGAATCAAGGTCAGCTCGCCGGATAAGCTGCAGCTTAATCTGGACGGAGAATTCGGGGGCATGGCACCGGCTGAATTCGTGAACCTCTATCGTCATTTTGAGGTATTTGTACCAGAGAAGGTGCATGAAGAACAGAAAAAAACAGACCGGCACCTTTTAACCATCCAAGAATCGGAACGATTAAAGGATCTTCCAGATATTGACCAACTTCTTTAAGAAGTTGGTTTTTTAATGGATAGAATCGCATATTATCGGTCTATCCTATTTTGTGATACAATCATCATTACGTTAATAAAAAATCGAGGTTACAATGAATGACTGATAAAAAAACCGTTCCAATTCAAAAAAATGATTATATAGATGTTGTATTTGAAGACTTGACACATGAAGGGGCCGGCGTAGCAAAGGTGGACGGCTATCCCATCTTTGTCCCTCATGGTCTTCCTGGTGAGAAGGCGAAAATAAAGGTGACAAAACTCAACAAAGGCTACGGCTTCGGACGCTTGATGGAATTGTATGAGGAGAGCCCAGACCGGGTTGAGGCGCCTTGCCCGATTTATAAGCAATGCGGCGGCTGCCAGCTGCAGCACTTATCGTATGAAGGTCAGCTGAGGGCGAAGGAGAAGATGGTCCGCGAGCTGATGACCCGTATCGGAAAGCTTGAGGATGTGATTGTTCATCCAACACTCGGCATGGAAGAGCCATGGAATTACCGCAATAAGGCTCAGGTGCCTGTTGGAGAGATGGAAGGCGGTCTTGTCGCTGGATTCTATGCGAAACGCTCCCATGAGATCATCAATATGGACGAATGCCTTATCCAGTTCACTGAAAATGATGAGATGATTCGTGTCGTTAAAGGCATCTGTGAGAAATATGGCGTCAGAGCCTATAACGAAAAACAGCATAAAGGCACGCTCCGCCATATCATGGTCCGCACAGGTCAGGTGACAGGCGAAATCATGGTCGTACTGGTAACAAGAACACCTGACATCCCGAACCGCCGGAAAATCGTTGATGAATTGGTTGAGGCCATGCCAAACATCACTTCTATCATCCAGAACGTAAACACCAAAAAGACAAACGTCATCCTTGGCGACCAGACCATTACGCTATGGGGAGCGGATGTCATTGCCGATTACATCGGCGATATCAAATTCGAAATCTCACCAAGATCCTTCTATCAGGTGAACCCTTCCCAAACGAAGGTACTCTATGAAAAAACACTCGAATATGCGAACCTCTCTGGAAATGAAACCGTCATTGATGCGTATTGCGGTATCGGAACGATCTCCTTGTTCCTCGCGAAAAAGGCGAAGAAGGTATACGGAGTGGAAATCGTTCCAGAAGCAATAGAGGATGCCCGCAAAAATGCTGGGTTAAATAACATCACCAATGTGGAATTCGAGGTTGGAGAAGCAGAGACAGTCATCCCAAACTGGTACAAGCAAGGCATCACCGCCGACTGCCTCGTCGTCGACCCGCCGCGTAAAGGCTGCGACGAAAACCTTTTGAAAACCATTGCTGCTATGAAGCCTAAGAAGGTAGTCTATGTATCCTGCAATCCGGCTACATTAGCTCGTGACCTAAGGTACTTAGAGGACAATGGATATAAGACGGTTGAGGTTCAGCCGGTGGATATGTTCCCGCAGACGATGCACGT
>NZ_JBJEFJ010000039.1:0-3336 GCF_051873915.1 Pradoshia sp. | reverse complement strand
TCCCTGACGACAGCCTTCCTCGTAATCGAGAACACCGCACAAGCGAGTGCGATCAGAACAACCGCGCTTCCGTACCAGGCCGTATGCGAAACGGAGCCTGTTTGGCTTAATACAATTCCGCCGAATCCAGATCCAATGGAGATGCCGACCTGTAAAGCAGAGTTATTGAAGCTTTGTTGAATATCGGATGTAGCCGGATCTGTTTGAATCAGATAGCTTTGCTGCGGAGGTGATAGGCTCCAGCTGAGTGCTCCCCAAATCAACATCACAGGGATGAAGACGAACATGGAGAATGTGGAGAACGGCAATAGGAAGAGCACAACCGCAAATGAGACGATGAAGATAATGATGCTCTTTTGCGGGCCAATCGCGTCAGAGAGCGTGCCTCCCAATGCGCCGCCGCTTACCGCCGCAATTCCGAACAATAGATAGAAGATGCTGACCCAATTCGCATCTAAATGCATGACATCCTCAAGGAATGGGGTGAAGTACGCATAAATCGTGTAATGCCCCGCCAGCATGAACATCGTTGCCAGATGAGCGGTGCCGATTTTCGGACTGGCGACAGCCTTTAATTGCTGTGATAACGGAATCGATTTTTCTCCAGGAATACGTTCGAGGAAGATAGAAACGAGAATAAATGATCCCACTGAAAGAACGGCTATTCCAAGGAAAAGGATACGCCATCCGAATTGCTCTGAAATCAAGATGCCAAGCGGAACACCCATAACGAGCGATGAGCTGATTCCCATCGTTACAAGGCCAATTGCCTTTGCTCGGTGTGAAGGATGAACGACTTTAGCCGCGATAATCAAGGATAAGACCATGATTAAGGCTGTACTCATCGCCGTTAAAACACGGGCAATCATCATAACCGTGTAGTTTGGACTGAAGTAGGTGATGATGTTTCCTAAGAAGAAGATGGCCATGGAGATGAGGTAGACTTTTTTACGCTCATATTTATTCGTCATGACCAATAAAACCGGTCCTGCAATCGCGTATATAAGGGCAAAGACGGTGATTAGCTGTCCAGCCGTGCTGATCGATACATTTAAATCATTGGCAATGTTCGGAAGGATTCCGCCGATGATCAGTTCTACCAATCCAACCGCCACAGCGGATAATGCTAGTATAATTACTTTAAGATTCATATTGTAGTAACGTCCTTTCTGTACAAAATAAAAAAATCCTGACTACAAAAAATGAAAAAGGTTCATTTTCTGTAGTCAGGACTTTATGGTTCCTGGTAGAGACCCTCACGCCATATTCTGAGGTTATACAGGTTGAAATTATGTTGTTCTTTTGTAGCACACTTTGAAAAGTTTACTAGCTTATCGCTCATTTAGCAAGTATTAATTTTTAATATCGTATAATAAAGGTAAGGATATACAGTTTTAGATATAAAGGGAAGTAAGTATGCATAATGGTCTTTCGTTCTAAAGTGGATGCGTTTTTTGTGAATGTTATGGTGATTGTCGTCCTTGTTATCGCTTCCGTAACCATATTTCCCTTGTTCCTGGAGGAATTTCGTGATGATTTAGCTGGTAGTATCATATTGATCTTGGTATTTCTTTTGGTTATCGGTTTTCTATTATGGACGTGCTTTTCTGTACAGTATATTTTTCACCAAGACCATTTATTCATCAAGGGTGGACCATTCAAAAGCCGGATTCCATACGAGAAAATCATCAAGGTCGCCCCAACAAAAGCCATCTTTACTGGGTATCGAATCCTGTCCTCGAGAGATGCGATAGAAATCACTAATCAGACAACTGTTTTTGGCAGTATTAAAATTTCACCGAAAAATAAAGAGGCGTTTATCAGTGAGCTTAAAAAACGAAATCCTGCTATAAGGATTGAATAGTGAAGGAAGTCCCTGAGCAGGGGCTTTTTTTGTTTAGGGATGACTTTTAGAAGGATTTCTGCCGTTCTCCCTCGAATACAAATACCATTGTATTTTGTATCTATGAAAATAAGAACGGATGTGAAGAACCATTTGCCTGAATATATAGTGAATGATCACAATCGAAAAAAATTCAGTGCTGACTGCGGGAATTGTTTTGGCTTATGCTGTGTAGCCTTATCCTTTGCGGCTTCCTCTGATTTTGCCTTTGATAAAGAGGAAGGAACGCCTTGCAGAAATCTCCAGCAAGACCATCGTTGTGGAATTCATAAAAACCTTAGGCTGAATGGCTTCAGGGGGTGCACAGTCTATGAATGCTTTGGGGCAGGGCAACATGTTTCTCAAGTGTTATACAAGGGCAATGACTGGCGGAAAAATAAAGCGACAGCTAAGGAAATGTTCGCTGTATTCCCCATCGTACAACAGCTTCACGAAATGCTTTATTACTTATCTGAGGCTCTTCATAGAGAGGAAGCTCGCCCAATCTATCAGGAGTTAGAGCAAGCCGTTAAAGAAACCGAACAACTCACTCATTTAAGCCCCGAATCCATCTTATCTCTCTATCTCCCAGACACCCGGGAAAACGTGAATATTTTACTAAAACAAACAAGTGAACTAGTACGGACAAAAGGGAAGCATACGAAAAAACCTGGAAGAAAGAGAAAAAACATCAAAGGCCGCGATCTAATCGGGGCCAATTTAAGAGGCGATAATCTAAGGGGAGCCCATTTAAGAGGGGCTATGCTCATTGCAGCTGATCTTCGAGAAGCTGATTTAAGAGAAGCAGACCTCATTGGTGCGGACTTAAGAGATGCGGACTTAAGAGGAACTAACCTAATCGGAAGTCTTTTTCTTACACAAGTTCAAGTGAATTCAGCTAAGGGGAATAGGCACACGAAATTACCATCTGCATTAACAGCTCCTGGACATTGGCTGTGATGAATTGAATAGGGGGATGAACATGTCTGAAACAATCAATCAAAATATAACGGTTAAAGAGCTTGATGAATTAAGGTTAGTTGGTTTTCGAGTGTTGTGTTCAGGTGATCAATATATTGTTGAAATACCGAAAGCGTCATCCAGGTTAAGCAAGCGCATAGATGAAATTAAACAAGTAATGAATCCAAGGGAACAATTTGGCGCATTTATGGTGGAGAATGAAACAGCAGAGGAGGATGGATACTGGGTTTGTGTGGAAGTAAAGGATTTTGAGGATATACCATCAGATATGGTGACCTTGACCATACCAGCTCAACGCTATGCCGTTATAGCTTATCATGGACCTAATCATCAAATAATGGACGCCTATCATGACTTACATCAGTGGATTGAAGAAAACAGCTATGTAAGGCGAAAGAATACTTGGCATATCGAAAAGTATCATGATTGGAGGGATGCGGAGGATTTAGATGTAGAGTTGTTTGATACGATTG